>MWCE01000170.1 GCA_002069895.1 Bacteroidetes bacterium ADurb.Bin234
ATAAATCATATGCGATAAACTTAAGGTGATTTTATGTTTTACATGATCCAACACATAACGCGACAAATACCCTTTACTTTGTTTGTCGGAATATAAATACATATAATTTAACCGGATAGATTGAATCAGGATAGGCTTACCGAAATAATATTCGGGTAAAAATTCAAACGAAGATTCCACTCCGGCAAAAAACACATTGGTATGATTAACCGACCGCCAAAGACTGTCTTCTTCTTTTTTAATATAATCGATCATATCTATACCCCACCGGCAAAAGACAGCCGTTTTCCAGCTTACATAAGCCGTAGCGTGGTTTCGAGATAGTTTCATTTCGAATCCGCTTTCTATCGTATAGGCTTGTTCGGGTTTTAAGTGCTCATTTCCCATTATATCACCCGCACGATAATACAAATCGGTAAAAGTAGGCATACGCATGGTTTTGGCTGCCGAAGCAAATACATCTATATCTATATAATTTTTTTTCTTTTTTATGGAACGGAAGCGATATAAAATATCCGTTGCCGGTAAAAGATAAAATGCGTTATTTCCAAAATAATACTGTCCTAATAGACTAAGATTTAGGATTATTTTTTCCCCTACATATCCTTGTGCTGCCGACAATCCGGTTATGTGGCGTGTTTTACGGTGTGTGAAATCTACGTCTTTTATACGACTCGGAATTGGATTTGCTAACAATTCTCCTAAGGAAGAACTTACAATATCTTCCATGCGATAATCAGCGCTGAAAGAAGTTTTCCCTAAACGGGTCGAAAATGAATTCCTTATATTTATCCCTCCCGATTGGTTGTTATGATAATTGTTTTTATTTCCGCCTCTTTCCAATTCAAAACGATCAAAATTATAGCGATAATAAATGGAAGGAATCCATTTCACACTCCCTTTTGTTTGCCATTGAATGCTGCTAATCAAGGTTTGCGTATGTTCAAACTGATGTGGAAAACGTAAAGAATAAAAACCATTGGCTCCGTAGGCTTTGTCGTTAAATCCGGTTTGAAATGCCAATTGTCCTTTTTTAAAATCACCAATTGTTTGATAATAGGCATTCAAAATACTAAAATCGGTGTTTTCACGATAGCCGTCGGAATGAGAATAATCAAAAGCAAGCAAATGACTGAACTTTCCCGTATGAAGATGTAAATGAGCATTTCCGCCCCATAATCCATACATTCCTCCGCTAAGATGAAAGTTCAAAGTATTTACGCTATCGGGTCGTGTAATAAAATTAATGACTCCCGAAAAAGGAGAAGTCCCGAAAAGGAAGGCACTGGTGTTTTTAAACACTTCTATGCGATGGATAATATCGCCAAAAACAGGAATATTCAGGGTATAATGTCCGGTTTGCGGATCGGTGATGTTGATGCCGTTTAATAAAACAAGGGTTTGATCAAAGTTTCCTCCTCTAAAACTGATATCGGCCTGGGTTCCATATGCTCCCCTTTGGCGAATATCCAATCCGGGAAGATGGTCTAATAGTTCGTTAAGCGATTGAAGAGGTGCATGCTCAATCTCTTTTTTGGTGATGCTCGTTTGCAACAAAGCCTGTTGGATGCTTTGGGTTTGTATTACATCTTCGGCCGTAATCCCCACTTCGTCTAAATGAATGGTTTTTTCTATCGAATCTTGTTCTACTTGTGCAAACGATTGGAATGGTTTGAATATAAAAGAGCAACTTAAACTGATGGCACTAATGACTACGATTTTTTTCAAGGAGTTGAAAGCAGCATATCGTTTTCTTGTCCAGCGTTTAAAATATGCTTTCTGTTGTTTACGTATTTCTTTTTTCATATATCACAATTTTGGAAAGTATTTTACGGCTGCAAAAGTATAAAAATAAATGACTTTTATCGGATATTAAACTATTTTTTGTATACATTTGCAAAGAAATTTATTAACATATAAAATAGTATTAAGATGCGGAAATTGATTTTTTTATTTATCAGTATTGTTTCTTTTTTAAACATCAATGCACAAAGTACCATTGTTACTTTCACAGCAAAAGATTTTGATGACAATCACCTTCAATTAGATAGTGTTCTCATTATTGATGTAACACGGGAGTGGACAAAAACCATTTATTATCCTGATACAAGTATTGATCTATTCTATGTTGGCATAACATCTCATAACAATCGAAGTGAAAATTTAGTGTTATCACAAAATGTTCCCAATCCTTGTCAAGGGACAACAAGTATTGATTTATATCTTCCAAATAATGAAAATGTTTTAATTGAAATATCCGATGTATTAGGTCGGGTAATTACTTCTTTTGAAAGGATCCTGGAACAAGGAAATCATAAGTTTGAACTTACTTTAGAGGCTTGTCAAATGTATCTGCTTACGGCAAAAACCCAAACCGCTACTTCTTCTATAAAAATAATGAATACCCAAAAAAGCGGCTTGTCATCTTGTATTTTATATAAAAATACGGTTTCTGCTTCCACTCCTGTACAGAAATCAAACATTCAAAAATTCTTTTTACCCGGTGATAGTATGATTTATATCGGTTATTATCAAGATAAGATTAAAACCATTAATAAGAAACAAAATCAAAACGAAACCATAGTATTTCATTTTTCTATCGGGAATTATTTTGTTGACATTCTTCCTCAAAATAAAAATATTCTTTTAGAAGAATATACCGGTGTTAATTGCGGATATGGTCCCGACGGCGATAGGATATCCGATCAATTACACGCAACCTACGTCGATAAATTCTTAGCCATTAATATTCATGCAGGAAGTTATTCCGGCGGATATTTTAATACACCCGAAGGAAACGCATTAAATGCTGCTTTTAAAATAATTGGTTATCCTAGTGGTGTTATTAGTCGTGAATTGATTAATACCGGAACTAAAGTGGCATTCGGTGTCAGTAAAACTTACTGGGAAGATATAGTATCTCAAATTATGGCACTTAAAGCCTATGTAAATGTAGCCGCCAGATCAACTATCGACTCTGCCAACCGACGATTAACTTGCGAAGTACAAGCCTATTTTACAGACAGTTCGGTGGTTACTGCCGGTTTAAATTTTATCAATATAGCTATTGTTCAAAATAATATATGGGGTAGCCAAAATGGAGCATCAAACTATCCTGAAATGTATGATGTCAATACAGGAAAATATAAACACAATCATATGCTTCGCACCTTGATTACAGGACTTGACGGAGAAGCTATGCCTGAAAACAAAAAAGGAACGTTTTATAGGAAAATCTTTACTTATACTATTCCTGAAACAATAAGCAATGAAACGGTTGTTTTAAAAGATCTTGAAATTATTGTTTTTGTTACTCAAAACACACCAAGTACCATTCCTGCTAATATGACTAATCCGGATACGGAAATGCCGAGGGTAATTAATGTATGCAAAAGTGAATTGATATTTGAATAAATAGTTTAATTAAATGATAGCTTTTCGTATTTTAACCAGTTTTTCAAGCAAGCATTCCAATGCATGGAGAGGCAACATGGTGGTTTTATCGGAAAGGGCTTCGTCGGGATTGGGGTGGGTTTCAAGGAATATACCATCAAAACCGGCGGCAACGCCTGCTTTGGCAAGGGTTTCTATATGAGAGCGTTTCCCTGCCGTTATCCCCGACAATTGATTGGGTTGTTGCAAGGAATGTGTAACATCCAATATTACCGGACATTGATTTTTTTGCATGCTTTCCAAACCACAAAAATCGACAATCAAGTCCTGATAACCGAAAGTAGTACCTCGTTCGGTGAGCATAACCCTATCATTACCTGTTGAACGTATTTTTTCAACCGCAAACTGCATGGCTTCGGGTGAAAC
>MWCE01000171.1 GCA_002069895.1 Bacteroidetes bacterium ADurb.Bin234
GGTAATATCATTCCTGAAACTTTCAATTCCGAAAACTTCATCCATCATAACTTTAACATAATGACCTATTTTATAGTCTATGTGCAAGTAGATTGAACCTTGTTTTGACAACAATTCTTTAAGTAAAAATAATCGCACTTTTAAAAATTCAATAAACTCTTTTCCTTTTAGCGTATCCGTATATGCAATATTTCCGTTTTTAGAATTGCTTATAGTCGTTGCTCTTCCGTCTGTAATGGTAAAATTACCTCCTGTTGCAAAAGGGGGGTCAATATAAACTAAATCAATTTTACCTTTTAAATTTTTTTCGTTTAAAAGGTAATGGAGTCCATCCAAATTATCACCTTGTATCAATATATTTTCCATTATTCAAATTTGGTATATAAATTCACGTAAAACCAAAGCACTTATAATGTTATGATTCTTATAAGTTTCGGTTATGGACTTATACATTTTATTGTTTCCTTTAATGTATAGTACCCCATCTAAAATAGCAATTTTTACAGCGTTTACTTTTTTTGCTTCGACAGTATAAATGGCATCATTAAATTGTGCATTTTGATGTCCTCCGAAATCAGTTAGGAATTTTGCTTCACCAATTATGTATTTACCATTGAAACGACCGACAAAATCAAGTCCTTTATTATGTTTATAACCTAAATTTTCTTTTGCGAAGTCCATCATAGATTTGTCGCTTCCATCTAGAATAGCATCTTCATTATTCGCAAGAAATTTATTCAATCCAACAGAAGTAATACCTAGTGGCTTTTTTCGTAACCATTCTCGAAACATAGGGCCTATTTGCCTATTCGTTTCTTTGGGTTCACTGCAACGTTCATATAGTTTGTCAAGGCCTAATTCATAAATTCTACCACATATACGATTTATTGTTCTTGGATTTCGGTCAATAGAAGAACTGTCTCTTTTTAAATATGCTATAT
Organism: Bacteroidetes bacterium ADurb.Bin234; assembly: GCA_002069895.1. Lineage (GTDB taxonomy): Bacteria > Bacteroidota > Bacteroidia > Bacteroidales > WCHB1-69 > UBA5266. The sequence continues at coordinate 942 of MWCE01000171.1, forward strand.
AGCTATCTTTTATAGGAAAAAGTTTAAGTTTTAATAATTCCCTTATTAGTAAATTGTTGTTTTTCTCTTTAAAAGCTTTTTCAACATCCGTCCAAACGCTATCATCAATTTCTCTGATTCCTTCCGGTATTGTCGGATAAACTTGAAACAGGTCATCCAAATACGATCTTTGGTTTGCATATTCAATGCTTAATTGAGTCCATTTATTCATTATTTTTAAGTCTTAATTTTTTGCAAAAGTACAAATTTTATGTTATATGAAATGTGATTACATGGCAGAATAAATATAAATTTTGAAGAATTTTTATAACTGTCCTCAAAAAATTCAGCATATTTCTAACCTAAAACTTGGGTCAAAAAGACGCATTTGTATATTATTGAAAAAGAGTTATATGCAAAGGTGTTCTTCAATGAAGCACCCCCCTTGTCACAAGCTTGTGACAAAAAATGGCAAGCTTGCGACAGTCTTGTGACAAGCTTGTGACGTTCTGATGACAAGCTTGTGACGATCTCGTCACAAGGCAGCGAATTTCTGTGACAAGCTTGTTTCAAGGGGGGTGCTTCAATGAAGAAGTATATTCTATAAAATAAGGTTGTTGAAAGTATGTTTTTCATCGCAAATGGATGCTTAAAACATCGAAACAGGAATATGTATCTTCGAAAAATCTTGATTTGGTAAAAAACATTTTCCCGAAATAAAACAAAAGATGTAGCATACCTAACGGCATGCAAATAGGGCAACGGTTCACGTATTTTCTACCGAGCTATTCATTCCTACGGAATGAGATTTTAACGGAATTTCTATTTAATAAAACATATCATCGTTTGGTTAAGTTTATCAGATTCAAATCGAATAAATCATTAAAAAACATTCCGTCAGGAATGTTAAGCTCGGTAGAAAAGAAGGGGATGGGGACAATGCACGGCATGCCGTAGGTATGCCAAGAAATGATAAAACGTAGATGTCCATAAAAAAATGGGTGGTGGTTTGTAATGCCGATGGTGAATGGCTTGCGTGAGGGATTGAAGCGTAAAGCCCACAGTGAGCGTGGTTTAATAATTGTAGGGACACGACATGTCATGTCCCTACATGTAGCGGAAGGGTGTTCCCATACGCATGAGCGAACGAGGACTTGTAGCGGAAAGCCCGACCCGAAGGGGCACGCCATAATACAATTAAAAATTAAAAAATATTTGTAGGTTTCAATATATTGTGTTGTTTCTGTGAGATATATGGGTGGTGGCGGGTGATGCTGACGGTGAAAGGTTCGCGTGAGGGATTGATGTAGGAACACAACATGTCATGTCCCTACATCATGATCAAATGTGAATTTCTTTGTGTTTTTTTACCTTTAATACCTGTATGCTACTATGTTTTTTATTACTTTTGCGACCTTCGATTATTGAAAGGTTTTGAATGGAAATACATGATATAACAGGTGTTTACGCTCAGGCAGATATCACAAACCAATTCCTTGCGACATGGCAAAAAGGAAATCCTTCCCGTTTACATATAGGTGGTTTGTGCGGAAGTGCCAAAGTGTTGTTTTCCAAGGCTTGCATACATAAAATAAAGGGAATACATTTATTTGTGTTTCCCGACAAGGAAACCGCCTCGTATTTCTACCATGATTTGGAATTGCTTTCGGGTGAGGTTGATAAAGATATAAACGAGAAAAACATCCTCTTCTTTCCGGCATCCTCTCGTAAAGCCTATCCCTTCGAAGAAAGCGATAATTTTCATGTGATGTTGCGTACCCATGTATTGAAACAACTTTCGCATGCGGCTGCTTCTGTTATTGTTACCTATGCCGATGCCTTGAGTGAAAAGGTCTTGACCACCCAAAGCATAGAACAGCAAAGTATAGTTTTGCATGTTGGAGAGGAGATTAGCATGGACGATATTATGCATTTCCTTTCGGAAAACGGATTCGAATACAGCGATTATGTCTTCCAACCCGGTCAATATGCCGTACGTGGAGGTATTCTGGATGTGTTTTCTTATGCCGATGAATACCCTTATCGTATTGAATTTGCAGGTGATAGTATCAATTCTTTGCGTATGTTCGATACCGAAACCCAGGCTTCGAAAAAAATGATGGAGCAAATGGTGCTTATGCCCGATATAGTTACATGCGAACCGACGCTTACTAAAACCGACTTTTTTTCCTTACTCCCTTCTAAAACTTGTGTTTGGATTGAGAACTTCAGTCTGTGTGTGGATACCCTCAAGGATTTGTTTGATAAAATGGAAGAGAAATACGCACAATCCGAAACCACCGTATCCCAACTGCCACCCGATG
>MWCE01000172.1 GCA_002069895.1 Bacteroidetes bacterium ADurb.Bin234
AATAAGCTTTATCAACAAGCGATTGAATATTTTGAGAAATCAACACAATTATGTCCGGAATATAATTTAACAGCTTATCTGCATTTGGGTAAAATCTATTATACCATAGGGACTTATGACAAAGCCGTGGTGGTTTTAGAGAAGTTTATCGAAGACCCCGACAAAATAAAACCCGAACAGCACGATGAAGCCGAAACGTATTTGGAATATTCTCAACTGTACGATAAACTCTATAATAATCCCGTCCCTTTCGATCCCCAACCTCTGAAAGGTGTGAGCAGCGATGATGACGAATACCTGGCTACCATTTCTCCCGATAATGACTATCTGTTGTTTACGCGTAGAAAATTAGTGGCAGTGAGGGATATTAACCGTGGAACTACCAAAAACGAATTCAAAGAAATTTTCACCATCACACAACGTCAAAAAGACGGACAGTTTGATTACGGCAATCCCATGCCCGATCCTTTTAATAAAAGTAAAAACGAAGGTAGTCCGACCATTACGGTCGATAATCACTATCTGGTTTTTACCAAATGCATGGATGTGATCGTCTCGAACAATCTAACTTATTATAATTGCGATTTATATTATTCCGAATTTATCGACGGTGAATGGACACCCATAGCAAATTTAGGAAGGAATATTAATCGGGAAGATTCTTGGGAATCACAAGCCAGCATAAGTCCCGACGGCCAAACCTTGTTTTTTGTAAGCGACCGCCCCGGAGGAAACGGCGGTTATGATATTTACTTCTCTACCCGCGACATAAACGGCAATTGGCGATTGGCCGAAAATACAGGAAAAATTATCAATACCGATCAAAATGAAAAAACACCCTTCCTGCACAGCGACAGCAAAACCTTGTATTTCTCCTCTACCGGTCATCGCGGTTTGGGTGGTTATGACATTTTTATGTCGCGTGTTTCGAACGAGGGTAGGTGGAAAAAACCTGTCAATATCGGATATCCCATTAATTCCGAAAACGACGACGTAGGTCTCTTTGTCAATACCTTCGGTGATAAAGCTTATATCGCATCCAATCGTTTCTCTAAGAATTGGGATATTTGCACTTTCGATTTATATGCCGAAGTACAACCCGAAAAAGTCTTGCTGGTGAAAGGTCAGGTGGATTTCGATAAAGAAAATGCTGCGGACATTGAAATGCAATTGGAAAATGTAGATAATAAAAAGATTCAGAATATCAATATTGATAAGTCTACAGGGAAATATGCCTTTATTATTACCGATATTGATAACGATTATGTCTTGTCCGCCCGACAGGAAGGTTCTGTTTACGATTTGAAATACATTGCCCCTAAGGCCGTTATGTCGGAAGGCAAACAAGAATTGGCCGAAATGAACGTGAAACTCGAAGCCATAGAGGAGGGTAAATCCTATAAAATAAATGATATTTACTTTGCAACTAATTCTTCCGAATTAACTCAGATGTCGCGCGATGTGATTGAAATTCTAATTGATTTTATGAACGACAATCCATCTATTGTCATACAAATACAAGGTCATACCGACAATATAGGTCAAAGGAAAGATAATTTGGTTTTATCCGATAACCGTGCCAAAGAAGTGTATAACTACCTTATAGAACGTCATATCGATCCCTCACGCTTAACCTATAAGGGATATGCCGACACACAACCCGTTGCTTCCAACGACACCGAAGAAGGCCGTGCTCTCAACCGACGTACCGTGTTTGTAATTTTGAAGAAATAGGTTCAATTCAATGAAAAATTAAAAATTACGTTTCTTGCGTATTTCAGTTTTTGTGTTCTTTGTGAAAACCTGTATGTTTTTTAATGTAAAAGAACTTTTTGGTCATGCAAATTTCCTCTTCAGATTAATATAGGGATAAATGAAAAAAGTATATTTATGCAAAAAAACAAGCAATCCTATTCGACTAAAAAGTGTGAAAATAAAGATTATCGATTTAGGTCTAATGGGCAAAAAATCCAATTCATAATTCAAAATTCATCATTCATAATTCAATAGTCAATCCATCATAAGCCAGTTGGGCATAAGGGGGTAGGTTTTTGTTCACTTGGTCGTGCAAGCCCATTACGTGGCTGATGTGGGTAAAAAAACTTTGTTTGGGTTTAATGCATTCAACCACCTCCAAGGCTTCGGTTAGATTAAAATGCGAGTAGTGGTGTTTGTTTCCTAATGCGTTGATGATGAGTAAATCTAAATCGAGGAGTTTGGGTATTTCATGTTCAGGTATGGCATTGGCATCGGTGATATAAGCCATACGGTCGATACGGAAACCTAAAACGGGGAGTTTGAAATGGATTATGTCTAATGGTTGAATGTGTATGTTTTTAGCTTCAAAATCTTTGTTGTTGATTTCACATAAATTGATTTCGGGAACACCCGGGTATTTATCTTCACAAAAGGCATAGGCAAATTCGGAACGTACTGCAGAACAGGTTCTTTTGTTAGCGTAGATGTTGATATTTTCTTTTTGGGAGTGGTTAAAGGCACGAATGTCGTCAAGTCCGGCGGTATGATCTTTATGTTCGTGTGTAAGAAGTACGAAATCAATATGTTTTACGTCTTCACGTAGCATCTGCTGCCGGAAATCGGGTCCTGTGTCTATGACAAAAGTTTTCCCTTGGTGTTCAATAAGAACGGACGAACGTAAACGTTGGTCTTTGGGATTCTTTGACCGACAAACATCGCATTCGCAGGTAATGACAGGTACACCTTGAGAAGTTCCGGTTCCTAAAAAGGTTATTTTCATCTATTTGCAAAGATTTAATATGTTTAACACCTTATCGGGTGTAATGTTTCTGTTTTCTCCTAAAACGGTGTTCCTTTCTTGGAAGCGATGGACGATTTCGAGTATAACATCTTCGCCTATATTGTTTTCGGAGAGTGTTGTTTTGATGCCGAGCGAGCGAAAGAAGTTGTTGGTTTTAGTAATGGCGGTGTTGATTTTTGTTTCCGGGTTGGTGTCGGTGATGTTCCAAATCCTTTCGGCATATTGTAAGAGTTTGCTTTTTTTGTCTTCACGCATCACTTGCATCAATGCCGGAAGTACGATGGCTAAACTATATCCATGTGTTAATCCGGTCAATGCTGTGATTTCATGGCCTATCATATGGGTTGCCCAATCTTGTTTTATACCCATACTTATAAAGCCGTTAAGGCCCATGGTAGCCGTTAACATAAAATTAGCCATGTCGTCATATTCTTGGTGATTCTCCATAAGTCGGGGGGCTAATTCAATCAAAGTGAGCAATAAACCTTCGGCAAAACGGTCCATCACCATGGATTGACCGGCAGTTGTAAGGTATTGTTCGAGTATGTGAACGAAGGTATCGGCAATACCGGCGGCAATTTGATAGTCGGGTAGTGAATAACATGTTTCGGGGTCGAGGATGGAGAAGAGGGGGAAAACGCCGGGGTGGTGGAAGGCGTATTTTTCTTTGGTAGCTAATTTAGATATAACTGACCCGCCGTTCATTTCGGAACCGGTTGCTGGTAAAGTGAGTATAGCGGCTAAGGGAAAGGTTTTCGTTATTTTGGAATCATCTAACACAAACTCCCAAGGGTCGTTGGCATAGGGAATGGCAGCGGCGATGAATTTGGTGCCGTCGATAACCGAACCGCCGCCTACGGCCAATAAAAAGTCGATGGAATGATTCCGTGCTTGCGCCACGGCTTCTATCAAAGTTTCATAAGTCGGGTTGGGTTCTATTCCCCAAAATTCAATTATATGATGTCCTGATAAAGCATTCATCACTTGATCATAAACTCCGTTGTTTTTAACACTGCCGCCTCCGAAACAAATCATGATTCGTTTATCTTGCGGTATCTCTTTCGTAAGTTGTGCTATACTTCCTTTGCCGAAAATGAGTTTGGTGGGGTTTTTAAAACTAAAGTTTTTCATATCTTATTAGTATTCTTTCTTTTAACGTTCAGCTTGTTTGCCGCTGTTTGCTGCTGCAAAGATACATCAAAATAGCTAATCACGGTATAATTTGTTTATTTGATTGTATTATTCCCATTCAATTTTTTGTTGGTTTGTAAATGTTAAATAATGTATCTTTGCAGTTGTAAATTTAAAAAGTAACATATGGCCGCTAACGAATTTGAAAAAGGTAAAAAGTTTAGTTTTAATCAGAGCATAGATTATGCCGATAAAGCAGTAATAAGCAAACATATATTAAAAAAAGAGATAGGTAATATCACCTTATTTTCCTTTGACAAAGGTGAAGGTTTAAGTGAGCATACGGCTCCTTTCGATGCCTTGTTGTTTATTTCGGAAGGAACGGCCGAAGTTATTTTGGGAGGAAAATCCCATATATTAGAGAGTAACGAATCCATTATTATGCCCGCTCATGTTTCACATGCTTTGCATGCCGTTGAAAAGTTTAAAATGGTATTGGTGATGATAAAGAGCGAATGAGTGTTACAAGATTAACTTGTATGAATGTAGTAAAAAAGAATAAGGGTTATCTATTCATATTGGCGATTTTACTGTTTATAATCGGTTTGTCATTTATTACTATTAATCCACATGCTTTTGCTTTTCCGGTAAATATAATTATTTGTTTCGTTTCGGTTTATTTATCGGTATTATTCGGCCGTTTGTCGGAGAGTTTGCGTTTTTTTTCGAGCAGGAAAGCGGTTATGACAGCCTTTGTTTGTATTATCCTTTTAATGATAATGCATTGGTTGTTCTATCATCGTCGGTTGTTTGATGGTGGTTTTTTTCCTCCGGCTTTATATGATTTCTCTAAATCGGCTATGTTTGTGTTTGCATGGATGATGTTTGTCGTAGTCCTTGGAGCGGTGATAGTACGCCGTTTAACCCTTGTTAAAACTAATAATCAATGGTTTTTATTACATCATTTCGGTTTATGGTTTGCGCTTATGACGGGATTTTTGGGTAGTACGGATAGTTATACCATGTATGCTTTGTTGACAAAGGAAACATCGACATCTTATGCTTATAATAAGGATGGACAAGCAATGCAACTTCCCTTTCAAATATCGTTGAAAGAAATTCGAACGGAGGTAGATAAGTCGGGAGCTGTTGCCTATTACGGTGCTACTGTCAAAGTGAAAGATGAGGGAAAAGAAAAAACAAAAACAATAGCGGTGAATCATCCTTATCGATGCAAAGGATATGATATATATATCATGCAAGCGGGCAATTATCGTTGTAAATTACAAATTGTTTATGATCCATGGCGTTATGTGGTATTGTTGGGTATTTTGATGATGATGGCAGGAGCCTTGGGTATGTTTTTTAAAGGATTTAAAATACAAAAACAAAATGATAAGCTGGGATAATTTTTATGTGTTTGCCATTGGTGCCGGGCTATGTTGGTTGGTAGCGGCTTTTGTTTCTTTGCGAAAATTGAAAACAACATTCATATCTTATGTTATATTAGGTTTTCAGATGCTTGGATTGGTGATACTGTCGGTCTTCATCATCGGATTAAGTCTGCGTTTGGAACGATGGCCAATGAAAACCATGGGCGAAATCAGGTTGTGGTATGTGTTTTTTCTTTCCTTGACGGGTTACATTACCTATAAACGATGGTATTATCGATGGATATTGTTGTTTACGACTTTAATGTCGGTTGTTTTTATGATTATTAATGTATTACGTCCCGAATTGCACCATCAAAGTGTAATGCCTGCCTTGAGGAGCGTGTGGTTTGTTCCCCACGTGATTATTTATATGCTGTCGTATGCTTTTATGGCTTGCACATTTCTTATAGCATTAAGCGGGTTGTTTACTCAAAATGCCCGTTATATACATGCATGTGACGATTTGGTAAGGGGAGGGCTGTCGTTGTTTACCATCGCTATGCTTTTGGGTGCCGTGTGGGCAAAGGAGGCTTGGGGTCATTATTGGACTTGGGATGCCAAAGAAATATGGGCGGCTGTTACCTGGATGTGTTATCTTTTATATATACATTTCAGAGATTCCAAACCTAAACAATACACTATTTCGTATCTGATATTGCTGTTTGCCTTCTTGTCTTTACAAATGTGTTGGTACGGCGTGAATATTTTCCCTTCTTTAAAAGAGAATTTACATAATTACGTTTAGCTGTTAAGTCTTAATATTTGAGAGTGAATAACCAACACTTGCGGTATTTCCATATTCTCCTCGTCGCTGGTAATAATGTAATCATAAGGCGGAATACAGGAACTTTGTTTCGATAAACGATCTAATACGGCTTGATGGGTGGCGTTGTCGCGTCGCATAACCCGCTTAATAGCGATTTCTTCGGGACAATCCACATAGATAATCTTTGAGAATAAATGTGTTAAGTTACATTGATAAATAATAGCCGATTCGAACAGCACATAGGGATATGACTCTTTGTCGGCGCACCATTTTTCGAAATCTTTTAATACCAAAGGATGGATCAGTCCGTTTAATAAATCCAGCTTCTCTTCGTTGTTGAAAACAATGGCGGCCAAAGCTTTTTTGTCGATGTTTTTCTCGAAATCGAGTATGCCTTTACCGAATATTTTACACAATTGATCGATAATGGCTTGATCGGAATAAAACTTTTTAGCTTCGTTGTCGCTGTAATAAACAGGTATTCCGATGTTTTCGAACATGCGACAAATGGTAGATTTACCACTTCCTATTTTTCCGGTAATGCCGATTTTTAACATATCTAATTATTATTGAATGGGGGTTAAACCTAATTTTTGAGCTTCCGACAACATGAGTTGATAGGCAGCTTGGTATTCGTTGGGGATAATGCCGTCTAAAATAGCTTCGCGTATGGCGTTTTTAATCATTCCCACTTCTTTGGATGGCTGTATGGAAAATGTTTTCATAATCAATTCGCCCGAAATAGGTGGTTGGAAATTTCGGATACGGTCTTTTTCTTCAATTTCATTCAGTTTAAGGCGTACAATTTCGAAGTTCCTTAACAGCCGCCTCACTTTTTGGGGATTTTTAGATGTAACATCGGCTTCGCACAATAACATCAAATCGTCGATGTCGTCGCCTGCATCGAAAAGCAAACGGCGTACAGCCGAATCGGTAACCGTGTCTTCTATCAAGGCAATGGGTCGCAGGTGTAAATAAACGAGTTTCTTTACGTATTCCATCTTTTCGTTTAAAGGTAATTTCAATTCACGAAATATTTTAGGAATCATTTTAGCACCCACTAATTCATGTTGATGGAAAGTCCAACCCACATCGTCCACATAACGTTTGGTTTTCGGTTTACCGATGTCATGTAGCAATGCAGCCCAACAAAGCCATAGGTTATTGCTGTGTTCATTTATTTTGTCAAGGACTTCCAAACTGTGATAAAAATTATCTTTATGAGCGTTGCCGTTAACGATGTCCACTCCTTGCAAGGCTGATACCCAAGGTAAAGTTTTTTCTAATAAATTGGTAACTTCCATAAGGATTAATCCGTTGGATGGTTTTCTGCTTAAAAGTATTTTGTTGATTTCCTCTACTATGCGTTCTTTGGAAACAATGGAAATACGTTCGGATTGTGATTTGATGGAAGCTAAGGTGTTTGTTTCGATTGAGAAATTCAATTGGGTTGAAAAACGTATGGCACGCATCATGCGTAAAGGGTCGTCGGAAAAGGTGATGTCGGGGTTTAAAGGAGTACGGATGATTTTGTTTTGCAGATCATCCAAACCCTTGAAAGGATCGAGTAAAGCCCCATAATCCTTTTCGGATAAGGAAACGGCCATGGCGTTGATGGTGAAATCGCGGCGGTTTTGGTCGTCTTTTAAACTCCCTTCTTCGACAATGGGGTTGCGCGAATGGCTCACATAGGATTCTTTACGTGCTCCGACGAATTCCACATCCATGCCTTGATAGTGAAACATGGCCGTGCCGTAGTTTTTAAATATAGCAATGCTTTTTTCGGGAATACCGATTTTTTCGGCTGCTTTTTTTGCAAAGCTTATACCGTTACCGATAACAACGATATCTATGTCTTTGCTTTCGCGTTGCAGGAAATAATCCCTTACATAACCGCCAACAACATAACATTCAATATTTAATTCCTTGCTGCAAGCATGAACAATATCGAAAATCTTATGTGTTAGTATTTGCGTTACCTCTTTCATATTCGGGCTACAAAAATACACTTTTTAAGTGAATAGCTAAACGCGAAAAGTGAAAAAGTAAAGAGATCAATTAAAAATTATCTTCCGGATGTCCGGGTTTCGATTTTTCAATTATTTTTACTTTAATTCCCATAATTATTTGATATTTAATATTTAAAAAGAAATTACAAGTGTTATTGATAATGAAATAAATACTGATGAATTCTTCACTGAAGAGACCCCCTTGAACCAAGTTAGGTTCAAAAAAATACTGCCTTGGTTTGCGCGTGAACCTAGTGTCGTTCAGCGTGAACGTAACTACGTTGGAACTCCAACCAAGGCACTATTTTTCGCAAGCAAGCGTGGTTCAAGGGGGTCTCTTCAATGAAGAATTTTCTGGAATATAAAGGCTTTGAAACTATGTTTTTCATCGCATTTTTTATTATTAATACATTTAAAATGATATAAATTTAATAAAAAAGAACCGGTAGTTGCCGGTACGCTACCGTTTCTTGGGGAAAACTGAAAACTTACTTAAAAAACACCGTTAGCCAAACACAGGGAGGTTTTTTGGATGTATAACTCACTTTGTGTTTTTGATGTGCCGGGATGAATAAGGTATCTCCTTTTTTCAATTGAATGCTTGTATTATTATCGTAAAGGATAGTGGCACGGCCTTGCAAAAGCAGCAGCCATTCGTTTGAATCTTGATCATACCAATCCTCACTGCTTTGTCCGTAGGATACAATGCGTTCAATAGAAAAATGTTTATGTTTTAATATGTCTTGGAAGGCTTCTTTATTTTGGGAG
>MWCE01000173.1 GCA_002069895.1 Bacteroidetes bacterium ADurb.Bin234
CTTGATCACACGGTGAGATTCAACGATGATTTTATGACAGAACTGTTTCATGCCGCTCTTGATATATATATTGAACGAAGATATTTCATTTATGAGCAGTTACCCGCCAGTCAGAAGAATGGCAATATCGAGCACACCATTAAAAATTATTTTCGTGAAGAACGTGAAAGGGTTGAGTCTGAAGAAGAATATCGAGAAGCATCATATCATAGGCACATTAGCGACGATGATTATCCCTTTTAATTTTGAAAGAATGAACGAAATGAACTTCCGCTGATACTTTTACGAAAGTTTATCCGAATAATAAATAAAAACGAGACTGTAAAATAATCTGAATAAAGGGCATAATAAACAAACAGGTTGAAGGGCTACTGAAACCAAATGTGCAAAAAAATGTTGAGAGTACCAATAATCGTATTTAAAGGCGCGTAGTGCTCCTTCAGCTCCTTATAATGATTACGGGTGCGTAAAAAAACAAATCATCTCCGGGATACGAGGAATTTCTTATGAATATATTTAGGATCATTGCGTCAGGCAAGCATAAATTCCGTGAGGAATTTATTTCCGCTTTTCTGGCATATCTTCTTTCTCCCAAAATGGATCACGGACTAGGTTTTACTGTGTTATCCCGACTGTTAAATCGGATTGCAGAACAAAATCAGGAAGGAGCTCAACCTTTAAGAGAACTGGCCGCTCAATTCAAGAGCAGGCTATGGGAAAACATTTTCATCGCAAACATTTCCTTCCCGGTGGTTGAACTTGAATTTTCTTATCAAGGAAGAGGTTTCATAGATATTGTTATAAGAATTGACAACTGGTTCATAATGATTGAAAATAAAATTCTTCAGTCGTCAAAAACAGAAAACCAAATCAAGGAACAGTATAAAGGTCTTCAGGATGTTCTTCGTGAAGAGACAAAAAAAAATATTAAGTTCCGAGATGACTATCGCATATTGATTATTTACTTAGTGCCTGTCAACCAATCTGAAGGTGGTTGGTATGTATCTCCTACTTTCTATGACGAAATAAATAAAGTTGAACTTCGTAAAAACGACTTTAAAGCCCTGGTGTCATGGCAACCATCGTCTAATGAAGATACGGATATTGTATCTATTGTTTCGATAGTACGAGAAATTCTTAGAGATGAAGCCAATGGAATAATTGCCCCCATAAATACGGAGGTCAAACATGCTCTTCTTTCACTTATCGATTTTGTCACAGGCGAGTTTCAGGGTTTCTATTATGAAAAAGCTGCTTCAAGTAGAAATGAAAATTTAAAGCTAAAGGTTTCTGACGTACTTAAAATGTCCGGTAATTTATATGTTGGCATTCAGTATGGGCGGGGTGGAATTGTTGAAAATGCATGGAAGAACCAGGAGTTTCTGAACACGGAAGTAACTTTATCGGAAGAGAGCAGAGGATGGCAGTATTTGCCGATAAACGATTTTATTACCCTAACACGATGGAGCATTGAACCTAATAAATATTCGCTTGAGGAGCTTACATGGTCTAACAGCCCTTTCGCAACCAAAAACCTTTATAAAGCGGCAAAATACGGAAACCCCAAAATGTATATAGGAGTAAAAGGCGGTTTGAAAACCTTGCAGAACATGACTCCTGAACAAATACGATCAAGGACCGTATGGCAGCTTAGTTCGAAAAAGAAGAGTTCGGAATGGATAACATGTGAAGAATTTTGCGGGACGCTCGAGTCAAAGGAAATTTCATTCGAATGATCGTTCATGTAATTTTAAAAGGCTTTATAGCGGTAAAAACGTTTCGAATCATGCGTAATCTTTCCCCCATGCGTACATGTTAAAAGTAGAGTTTTAAATGGATTTCAAACTTAAATGAACAAACGTTATTGTAGATCAGTGTTTAATTTAACCCTATTTAATATTAACTTTCGTCAGAAATATAACATTAGAATCAATCCTAGGAAATTTCAGAAGATGTTAAATGTAAGAGGATCTGAGTAATATTTCTTATTGGGATTATGAAAGAATCTGAATACAGATATATCTTGGAGACGAAAAACACGACAATTAAATATTTCGAAAAACATTTCATCGAAGTTAAAATGATACTAAGCAACATAAATAAAACCGAGAAAGGATAATATACAGATTGCGTTTAATTATACATTCTTTTACAATATAAAATATTTTTAATATTCGAGAAGATGTAAAGCCATAAAATAATATGACTCAAGAAAATCTTTTTTACAGTCTATTTAAATACCGACCCAGACCTAATAGAAATCCTCTTGAAGATTTTGTAACAGAAATTATTGCATATTTATTAAAAAAAGATTCCAAATTACTCAAGCAATATTTATCTTTGATTGCGCCACACTCTTCTTCTCAAATAGACTCTTATAATATTGATACACAATATTTGATAAAAAACGGACGTAGGATAGATATGGTAATTACTTGGTCTTGTGACTACAAAAAGTGTAGTCTTTTTGTAGAGCACAAGGTGGATAGCGTTCCGTGGCAAACTACAAACGATAAAGGAGAAAACCAAACGCAAGTTGATGAATACTGTAAATACCAAGACGTGCTAAATTCAAAATCAAAAGAGATAAATAATTATGTTGTGCTAGTTAGTCGTTATCACCTGGGATCTCAAGCAGTATTTTTAAAAAGTCCGTCTTACTTGGGTAATTTCACATGGGATCAGATAGTGGATGTTATTAAAAAACGAATTAAAGAGGCAAGTCCATCAAATATAAATCAGTTTCTTTTTCTAGAACAAGAATTTATCAATTTTATGAGGAGGTATAGTATGGCTGGTTTTGAGAATCTTAATATTTCTGAACTTTCTTGTATTGGACACTATAAAACATATAGTGAAAAAATATATTCGCTTAATACGTCCATTATTAAATCTTTAAGCGGTGTTACGGAAGGTTATTTTAAGAAATTTAAACTTACAAAAATTGAAATATCAGGAGCTGATAATGTAGCTAACCATTATGGGCTTTTATTTCATAATGATAAGAACAATGCAGGTAATGCGGATTTATGGATATTATTCGGTCTTTCAACTGAAAATCCTGATACAAATGATCGTTGGTATTTGGACTTACTGCATAAAGAGGAACAAATTCCAGATGTGGAAGTGGCTATATATATGTGGTTTGAAAATCATGATGATGCTAGTAACTTTAAAAAAAATCATTTACAAAAAATTAATGAACAAAATTTCAAGGTTAAAATTCAAGATGATTATCTTGTAATTATTAAAAGAAAATCGTTACTTGATTTTCTTAAGTCCGATCATCAGGAAAATGATATTATAAATTTTCTAAAGGATGGTGTTGATGAAATGACATCAGACGACCAGTATGAAAAAATTATAAACGCATTTCAAAACTATAGTTAAAATTTAATTTAAGCAGGGGAATTATCCTTTCCTGCGAATCATAAAACGACAGGGGTCAAATCTTTACTCTTGACATTTCAAGCAAAACAAAACCCGTATTGCTAAATGCGGAGTTCCAGCTTGCTGGGCGTAGGTTCATTATTATTCAGGGACACGATTATGGGGCTGTTCGATTTCTTAAAATTACAGAGAAAGCAAAGTATGTATGCCGGCGGCAATGGCGAATCCATTGAAACTGCCGTAATCATCAACACGGCAAATCCTATAATTGGAATTCCAGCGGAATATAAATTCATAACAATCAAGCATGGACAAAAGGATGTGGATTGGACACTTGAATTACAGACAGTCATGCGGCGCGGAAACAGGCAATACGACGTCGTTGTTATAAAACTTAAAGACGGACAGGAGAAATCTTTCTATTTCGACATCAAAAAATATTACGGAAAATTTTGAGAAATCCCCATGCTTGTGTAAGGGCAGTCATTAAGCAAAAAACAATTACTTTTTCTGCTTTTCAACCCACGATTTGACTTCCTGGACGAATTGCTTTCTGAAGTCCGGCGGACCCAGTATGCTGACATGCGGTATCCAGGATTTGAGCAGGTTACGGATGGCTTCCTCATGACCCACCCGGAAGGTG
>MWCE01000174.1 GCA_002069895.1 Bacteroidetes bacterium ADurb.Bin234
ATTGACGATATGGAAAGAGCCATTGCTTTTAATGAAAAAAACCAAATGGATGATGTGAGTGTTAAAGAAGGATTGACTTTGATTCTTCAAAAATTAAAAACCATGCTCAAACAGAAAGGATTGGCTGAAATAAAGACAGAAAATGAACCCTTTAGTACCGATTTTCATGAAGCCATTTCGACTGTACCTGCCGAAAAGGAAGAAGATAAAGGTAAAATATTGGAAGAAATACAAAAAGGATACACCCTGAACGATAAAGTAATACGTTTTTCTAAAGTAATTATTTATCAATAAAAAACACAATGGCAAAAAGAGATTATTATGAAGTATTGGGTGTAGAAAAAAATGCTAACGAGCAGGAAATAAAGAAAGCATATCGTCAAAAGGCGATACAATATCATCCCGATAAAAATCCAAACAATAAAGAAGCGGAAGAAAAGTTTAAAGAAGCTGCTGAAGCCTATGAAGTGTTGAGTAATGCGGAAAAACGCCAACGTTATGATCAATTTGGTCATGCCGGTTTGGGGGGAGCAGCCGGAGCACAAGGTTTTGGCGGAATGGATATGGAAGATATTTTCAGTCGTTTTGGAAGTATATTCGAAGATTTTGGTTTTGGTTTTGGCGGTGGCAGTCGACGCAGCCGTTCGCAAGGTGTTCAGAGAGGGAGTAATATCCGAATTAAAGTTAAATTGACCTTAGAAGAAATTGCCAAAGGTGTTGAGAAAAATATCAAAGTTCAAAAATACATTCACTGCAAAACTTGTGGCAGCACGGGAGCCAAATCATCGGATGCGGTAAAAACTTGTCCCTCTTGTCGCGGAACTGGTTATACCGTAAGGATGCAACAATCCATTTTCGGTGCCATGCAAGTGCAAAGCGAATGCCCGCAGTGCAAAGGCAGCGGTAAAATCATCACAGATAAATGTCCGCAATGTTTGGGTAATGGAATTGTGAAAGGGGAAGAAATTATCAATATAAAAATACCCCCCGGTGTTGCCAACGGCATGCAGTTAAGTGTTAACGGTAAAGGAAATGCTGCTCCTAATCATGGCATGAACGGTGATTTGTTTGTGTTGATAGAGGAAATACCGCATGATTTATTTGAAAGAGACGGGAACAATATATATTTGGAACATTATATCAGTTTTCCACAAGCCGTATTAGGTACCAGCGTTGATATCCCTACTATCGACGGGAAAGCACGCATTAAAATTGCTCCGGGAACGCAATCAGGAACTTTATTGCGTTTGCAAGGGAAAGGGATAACTGAATTGCAAAGTTATAACAAAGGCGATTTGATAGTTAATATTAATGTATATGTACCTAAAAACCTCACCAAAGAGGAAAAACAAATCATTGAGGGTTTTATGCATGCCGAAAACTTTCAACCCAAACTGCAAAAAAGAAGCAGCTTTTTTAATCGAGTGAAACAGTTTTTTGAGTAAAGTTTCTTTTTGTGACATCTCATCCCATTTGTTTACTTTAATTATTAGTAGTTCATGCCACTGAAAATCATTCTACTATAACAAATTGCAATGATTGGTTTTACGCTTTGCTTAAGCTGCTTTAATTTACTGCGCTGTAAATTTTTGAGACACGCCTGTCTCAAGAAATTACAGCCCTGTAAATTAATTCAATCAAACGTGTTTGAAATTATGACAACGAAATGTCGTAACACAAACCACCTTTGTCGTTGAATATGTGTCGTATCCTTGAAAATAGCTGTTGAAGTTTTAAAACGTTTGTAAAGAGCGTGCGTGAGGGATTGAAGCGGAAAGCCCACAGCGAGCGGGGTTTGTTAGGTGTAGGTTGATAAAATTTCATATTAAAGGATGCAACGGAAAGGTGTTGCCCGACACATGAGCGAGCGAGGACTTGTAGCGGAAAGCCCGACCCGAAGGGGCACGCCCAAAAAATAATTGTCGGCATTCGGAAAATAGGTTTTATGCAAGGTTGTTATTTTCGGGAGGACCCGCAACTTGTCCTTATCCATTATAAATAATATTTTTCTTTTACCAGAATTTCAAACACGGTAGTGGGAACCAAATCTTTTACCGGTTCATTGTGTTTGATTTTCCGGCGGATTTCGGTTGAGGATATGTTTTGTAAAGGGGCGTCGGTGGAAATAATATTTTCGGGTAGTGGGGGTAAAATAATGTTTTGGCGAGGGTATAAATAGATGGTATAATTAGCGATAATTTCGTGATAGTTTTTCCATTGCTCTATGTTGAACATGGCATCGTTTCCCATAATAATCGAAAAGGAAATGTCGGGATGCCGTTTCACAAATTCTCTTAAAGAATAGTAGGTATAGGAAGGTTTGGGTAGCTCGAATTCCATGGTTGAAACTTTGAAGAAGGAATAGGATTGAATGCCTGCTTCTAAGAGTTTGAGCCGTTGATGTTCGGGCAGTAAATCGTTTTCTTTTTTTAAGGGGTTTAAGGGCGAGAGAACAAACCAAATCTCATCCAAGGAGAAATGATTGTACATATAGTTAGCAATACTTAGATGTCCGTTATGCAGTGGATTAAAGGATCCGAAAAACAAAGCTACGTTCATAAGAGTTATGATTGGTAGTCGGTTACAAATTGAAAGTCGATTTGTTTTTTTGCTAAATCTACTTTTTTAACTTTAACGCGGACATTATCTCCCAAACGAATAATTTTCCCGCTGTGTTGACCAATGTAGCGGTAGTTGTCTTCGTCGATATAATAAAAGTCGTCGGTTAAGGTTTTAACGGAAACCATGCCTTCACATTTGCTTTCTTTGAGTTCCACCCAGATACCCCATTTGCTTACGCCTGAAATCAAGCCGTCGAAAGTATGTCCGATTTTGTCGACAAGGTATTCGGCTTGTTTGTATTTGATGGAATTGCGTTCGGCTTCGGTGGCACGTTGTTCCATTTCGGTGGAGTGTTTGCATTTAACGATTAATTCCTCCATGTTGACGGAAGGTTTTCCGTCGAGATAGCGTTCCAACAAACGATGTACCATCAAATCCGGATAACGGCGGATTGGGGAAGTGAAATGGGTGTAATGCTTAAATGCCAAGCCGTAATGACCTATGTTTTGCGTTGAATAAACGGCACGTTGCATGGTGCGAATGGCCAATTGTTCGATTAGGTTTTGTTCGCCTTTTCCTTCGATGGTTTCAAACAATGCATTCATGGAGTCGACCAGGTGTTTACGGGTGTTGAGTTGAAGTGTATATCCTAACTTTTGAATGAATTCGTTGAATTTGTTTATTTTTTCTTCGAGGGGTTGATCGTGGATGCGATACACAAATGCTTTGGCTTCTTTGTTGGCGGGTTGTTTACCGACGAATTCGGCCACTTTGCGGTTTGCTAAAAGCATAAAATCTTCAATCAATTGATGAGAATCGGTGTTTTCTTTCACATAAACGCCTATGGGTTTGGCTTGTTCGTTTAATATAAATTTAACTTCTTCGGAATGAAAGTTGATTGAGCCTTTTTCAAAACGTTCTTTTCGCAGGGCTTTGGCTATTTTGTCGAAAAGCAGGATTTCTTCGGCATAATCTCCTTTCTTCGTTTCTATAATTTCTTGTACTTCTTCATAATTAAAACGTCGGTCGGAGTTGATAACCGTTTTGCCAAACCATTGTTTATGTACTTTTCCTTTTTCATCCAGCACAAACACAGCCGAGAAGCAGAGTTTGTCTTCGTGAGGGGAGAGTGAGCAGATGCCGTTAGAAAGTTTTTCGGGCAGCATGGGGATGGTTCGGTCGACAAGGTAAACGGAAGTGGCTCTGTTGTAAGCTTCCTTGTCAATTAATGTATTGGGTTTAATGTAATAAGACACATCGGCAATGTGGATGCCAATTTCATATAGGTTGTTATCTAATGTTTTTAAAGAGATGGCGTCGTCGAAATCTTTGGCATCGGCGGGATCGATGGTGATGGTGAATGTTTGTCGGAAGTCTCTTCTGCTGAGTAATTCTTTTTCGGGAATTTGAACGGGGATGGCGGCGGCTTCTTTTTCCACTTCGTCTGAGAAAGTATTGTAGAAGGTTTGGTCGATTAAAATGGAGAGCATTTCCACTTCATTATCGCCGGGATAACCCAGTATTTGAATCACTTCGCCAAAAGGATTAAGTGCGTTTTCATGCCATTCGGTTATGCGAATCACTACTTTTTGTCCGTTTTTGGCATTGTGTAGGTTTTCGTTAGGGATCAACACATCCATGGGCATGCTGATGTCGTCGGGGATGAAGAATGAAATGTTTTTGGCAATTTTAATGGTTCCGACAAAGTTAATTTTATGGCGTTCGAGTATTTCAATCACACGGCCTTCGGGACGTTTTCCGCGCCGGGCGGGAAATAAATGTACTTTCACCAAATCGCCGTTCAGGGCGTGGGCTGTGTTATTGGCTGATATAAAAACATCGTCCATTTCGCCACCGTCGACAATTAAATAGGCTTTACCGGTTTGCTTCATGTTTAATCGTCCGGTGATGATGTTGGAGGAGTCGGCTTCGACGTGAATAGGGTTTAGTTTGTATTTCCCGCGATTGCCTCTCACCAGCATATTCGATGTGAGTAAAAGTTCGAGGGTCTTGGCTATAATCTTTCTTTCTTCTTTTCCGTGAACGTCTAATTTCGAAGCTATTTGTTTGTAGTTGAAATATTGATAAGGATTTTTAGTAAAAATATCAACAATAGCGGTTTGATATACACTATTAAAATTGTTGTTTTTATGTTTTCTTTTCGACATATGTATAGGGTTTATTGCTAATAAAAACGTAATGGAAGGTAATTTGTTTTATGGTACTTCTAAAAAGATGTAATGTATTAAAGCGAAGTATGAGGTTTATATGTTTTTAGGCTTTTGTTTGTATTATTCTTGTAATCGTGGTTTTTTCTTCAATACAAAGCGAAGAATCTGTTGGATTTTATCGAACAATAATGATTACTAATAGTAAGTAATTATTTAAATTTAATTCAAATGAACATTCTTATTGTAATTAATGTTTTTAAAGGTAAATAATAAAATTAAATTATAATAGTATGTTAAAGAAGGTCATTATTTATTTATTTGTTGTTGTTGTTTTAGTTGCATGCGATTCAAAAACGATTGAGCAAAAAGAGGTCTCCAATCAAAAGAAGTCAAATGCTGTTGTTGAGACTATCATGAATCGGCGCAGTATTCGTTCTTACAAACCGGAACAGATTAAACCGGATGAATTGGATATTATATTGGAATGCGGTATAAATGCGCCCAGTGCCCGCAACATTCAACCCTGGTCGGTAAGGGTGGTTCAATCCAAGGAAGTATTAACGAAATTGAATAGCGATTATGTCAACTACACTAAACTTCAGAATCCTGAATTTTCGAATCGTGTTCCCGATTACGATGTGTTGTTTGGAGCTCCGACTTTTGTTTTAATAGCCGGTGATACAACCGAAATGTATGCACAAAACGATTGTGGTATGTTAGCACAGAACATGTTGCTTGCTGCCGAATCCATGCAAATAGGTTCTTGTGTGTTGGGAGGGATTATTCGATTTATCAATTCGCCACAGGGAAAAGAATTTCGCGACATGTTGCTTTTGCCTGATAACCACCGCTTGTTTATAGGTATAGTGTTCGGATATAAAGATGAAAATCCCGATGCCAAACCGCGGGATGCTTCGAAAGTTAAGAAAATAAATTAATTAATCGGAATTACTAGTAGAATTTATTTTATAATATAAGTTGCGATTGACTTTAAAAAGTCTAAAATGCGAGAAGCTGCCTTTTTGAAAGACAGCTTCTCTGTTAAAACTTTTAAACCAATGAAAAAAACTCTTATTTATTAAGCCATTTTGTTTAATTTAACCATCAATCCTGATTTTAAATTAGCGGCTTTGTTTTTGTGTATCACACCTCTCTTTGCTGTTTTGTCAATAAGCGATACTATCTCGGACATTTTGGTTTTCAATTCCGATGCATCGTTAATGTTTCTTGCTTTCTTGAGTGCGTTACGCATTGTTTTAGCCCAATAACGATTTTCTAAACGTTTCTTTTCGTTTTGTCTGATTCGTTTTAGAGCCGATTTATGATTTGCCATTTTTATTTAATATTTAAAATGATATTATGCTTAATTTTTTAGAACGCAAAAGTACAATTTTTTTCTATTCAGCAACCGCCTTTTCGTAAAATTTTAACAAATTAAAATAATGCTTTAATAATAAGTGAAATAAGCCTATTCAAGCATCAAACTCATATAGGAATGTGCAGGGGGAAATATTGCATAATCGGATGAGCATTCTCGGAGATGAGAGCCAAGTAATATTCTGGTTAATAAATCAATACTAACTGAATATACTTTAATATTTGCGTATATCCGGTTTGCGTCAATTTTTCGGCACTCCCCTTTATTGATTAAATATTTTGCATTGTTTTGACTAATATCCTTATCCGTTATTGAAAAAATCAATGACAACTGAGGCTGTGCTGCAGCATAGATATTTAATAAAGGTTGAGGATTCACTATACGTGCCATACCTTTAAACCGGATGATTTCCTGATTGTTTACCGGTTTATGCAATTTGATGTTTCGACGGCTGTATTGACGACATAAATATCCGAGTAAAGCATCTTTTATTCCTATGAGATCTTTCACAAAAACCGTTGATTGATGATAAGAAATAAAACAAATCCCCGCAATTTTTCGGTTTTCATAAGCCGTTAGCACTTCACCCTGATCCAAGACATAGGAATTAACAATGGCTTTGAAATCTTGGAAACTTTTTTGTATGCAAAGATTAATTTTGGAAAAATAATCGGAATAAAAGTTGTAAGCCTCTTTTATGTTTTTGGTTGTTAGAGCATGAATTTCGATTGAATCGGAAAGCGGAATGCTTTCGTGGCATTTTATTTCTTCTTCGGCATATTCAAAGGCGAGTTTGTATGCTGCTTTTTCGTAAAAACGTATTAACCATTCTTCTTGCGGGATAAGGGTGGTTAAGTGGATTTTACGTCGGCTCATTTCATGGAATGCGTAAACGAGTAATTCTTTCATGATTCCTTTGTTTTGGTATGACGGTAAAGTGGCGGCACCTGAGATATAGGCCGTAGGAATAAGTTTACCGTAGAATGTCATGGCATAAGGGAGCATTTGCAAACAGGCAACAGCTTTTCCTTCCGAAAGATAAACCAAAGTGTTTTCGTTTTTATATTTTTCTTTGAAATAGAAATGGATAAACTCATCGGTATCGTCGGGGAAACACGTTTTCCATATATATTTTACTTCGTTTTTAAGTTTGTTATCAGCATAAACTATCATTGATCTTCTTTTAATGTGGCTACATATTTTTTCAAAAGTAAAGTTGGATGATAGGATAATTTGGCTTGACGTAAACCCTGTTCGTTCAGGTCTTCTTCGCGGTTTACGTAAAGATAATTTTGCATTTCATGTTCAACAAATTGTTGATTAATCATCGGATAGGCTCCGTGGTATTGTTTCAAAGCTTTTTCAATCTGAACGTCGAAAACGTTGGCATTGAGTGCTTGGCCAAGGGTAAAAGCAACCACACGATTATCAATACGTAAAACGCCGCCTTTCATGTTTAATCGGTCAAAAAGTTCCAAAGCGATTTTAACGGCACAATGTTCTAATTCCATTAAACAATTATCGCCGCCACAATCATTTTCTTCTATCCATTGGTTTTGCAACTCCAAGCATTCGGGGACATCTTTGGTTGTTAACGGAGAGTAGTGATAATTATAAGACTTAATGAATTTATTGATATGGTTCCTTTTGGCTTGGTATTTTTTCCCTTTTAAGTATAATAAATCATCTACTTTATAGATATAATCGAATTGATCCCTTCTTTCTTCAAAGTTAAATTGTTGAGGATATAGTTCTTCGATTGTCGATTTCATTTCATCGGTCAAGTTAGCCATCCGGAAAGCCATACCTGCTTGTTTGGTATAGGCAAGTAAATGATCAATGGCTTCTTTCACATTTCCGTTTCCAATCGGGAAATTAAAGATAGGTTTCGTTTTATCTTTCATTACAGCCAGTATAAGCATATCATTAATGAATGCATAATGTGGATGGAAAGCTTCCTCCCATAGTATCATATTAGAAAAACTCCAATTGCAGAGAAGATAAGGATTTTGATAAAGTAATGGCTGCAAAACAGCTTGATCCGACAAAGTAACCGCTTTAAATGTTAGCATATGAAAATATAGATATAACGAATAATAAATATTTTAAAAACAGTTAAAATCTGTTTTTGTTTGTAGGATGTTTATTAAATCATATTATGTGTGTAACAATTAATAAATGTAAAGACATACAATCCCATGTCTGAAAGTCAAATGTAAGGCAGCAACCAAGGTTATTGAAGTCGTTTGAAATTTCAAGCAGGAGAACATCTTTATCCTACACTTCGTTTCAGGAATAGATTTTTGAGAGCAGGCACATAGTCTTTATCGGTAAGTAGTTTCACATAGTCGACACCGGTTTTTTGGAAAATGTCGTTTAAGGCTTTATCTTTTTCTTGCCACCATTGCCGGTAGTTTTTTTGAAATTTAGAGTCGGAAGTATCTATTAAAGAGATTTTAGCTGTTTCGGCATCTTTAATTTGCAACAAACCCATGGGTTGAAAAACAGGTTCCCCTTGGTCGCGAATTTGGATGGCAACGAGGTCGTGTTTGTTTTTTGCAATTTTCAGGGCCTGTTCAAAATCGCTATCCAGAAAATCGGAAATAAGAAAGGCGGTGCATCTTTTTTTAATGGCATTGCTCAGGTAGCGCAGGGATTCGGCAATGTTGGTGGTCCTTTGTTGGGGTTGATGATTCAGCAACTCCCTTATAATGCGAAGAATATGTGTGCGACCCTTTTGCGGCGGGATAAACTTTTCAACTTTATCGCTGAAAAAAATCACACCTACTTTATCGTTGTTGGTAATGGCCGAGAATGATAATACAGCCGCCAGTTCGGTAATCAAGTCTTTTTTATACATACCCTTGGTTCCGAACAAATTCGACGAGCTTACATCGATCAATAGCACGACGGTAAGTTCGCGTTCTTCTTCAAACACTTTCACATAGGGATGATTGAATCGTGCGGTTACATTCCAATCAATGGAACGGATGTCATCGCCATAATGATATTCACGCACTTCGCTAAAAGCCATCCCACGTCCTTTAAA
>MWCE01000175.1 GCA_002069895.1 Bacteroidetes bacterium ADurb.Bin234
CAGTTACGGCTGTTAGCCATTTTGCATAAGCCGTCTTATTTGCAGTTATCGGTGTAGTCCAAACAAATGGAGTTGTCAATCCGACTTCATTAAACCAACCACGAAATACGTTAAGAGCTTTTGTAGGGTCATCCGGTTCAACGGCTAATTCTCCGGTGCCAATAACTTGGTCTGCTACTGCGCTCCCACCATCTACGTCAAAAGATAAGGTAACAGCTGCCACCCATTTTGCATATAAAGTTTTTGCATCATATACCAATGTGGCAAAATTATACGCATTTAAAAAAGTAGTATTGTCTGTAAACCACCCCCTAAACACATTACTTGCTTTTGTTGGGTCTGCTGGCTCTTGTGCAGCCGCTCCATAAGCAACACTTTCAGTAGCAACTGCAGTACCACCATTGCTATCATAGGTAACATCAAAATTCAACGCTTGAATAACTTCTACGCACTCTTCTAACATAGATTTAATCAAAGCTGCTTTTGAATTTCGTTCTGTTTGCGGGGTAGTATATAACATACTCAAACTGTGTAAAATGGCGTTTAATTTTGTTACTTGTGTGTAACGTTCATCGGTCGGTGCTATATTATATAGTGCCATTGACATCAACACATTCATTTCGGAGATTATCGTCTCCATTTGTTTGTAGAGTGTGCTTCTTTCCAATCTTGGAGATATGACACTCAAAAGATTCTTTATTTTAATTTCAGTACTATTCATAATAAAAATATTTTTATATTAAACATTAATTAAATTCTGTGTAGGTTGTTGTAAAAGTTGTTGAGGTGTTTGAGATTGTTGTTGCCCTTGTATTGCTTGCTGCTCCCTTGCTTCTATTTCATTAAGTATTTCTTGAGCAAATGGCTGAGATGATTTTTTCAACCACATTTTTACATCTATCGCTCCCGCTTCAAATAATTTTGTTAATTGCTCATCGATAGCATAACGGTAAATTTGGTTGTCAAATGTAGTAACCAATTTCATACGGTAATCTACATCTTTCAATAAGTCCTTATTCCATTGTTTTGATTCTGGGTATAAAGCGTTTCCAAAAGCATCTACAAACCTGCCTGTATCATAAGTTTGCATGATAACTTTTAATGCTTTATTATCCCTATCCAATACATAACTTTCAAAGTTACGAAAGAAATTAAGCAATGTAGCACTTGCGTTTTGAGCTTGTTGCATATAAAGGCTCGAAGGAGTTCCGCTTTTTGCAGGTTCCCCTTTCAACGCTCCATGTATACCGCTTACTTTATCCACTATTTGTATGGAGAAGTCTAATAAATCCTTTACATTTTGGTTGGTGCGTGCATTTACTTCTTGTGGCAATGCAGCCCCTTGTTTTAGTTTTACTTTTATTACACCTCCAACTTTGCTCCATTGTTCTGCAAAATCATTTATATCCATTCCTTTCGGAATAGCATCTTCCGGTACAAGCAATAACCCTTTTGCGCTTGCTTCTACAATCCATTTAAACATCATGAAGTTTTGGTTTATTACGTCTTGTAAATTCAAAACGTCTTCTACAATCCCCCAAACCTCCCCGTTTATCAATGGTCTTGCCAATATTGTATAAGGATGTGATTTATGTTCAAATGGACTTTCGTAATGCGCTAAACAGTGCCCTGTTCGTGTTAATACTTTATAATCAAAATATTCATAAGGAACAATATCGGTTAATATCAATGTTGCTGAAATTTCTTCGTCGGTCAATCCGTTTGCTTTGAAATATTTTATTCTTTCATCATTTTCTTTCGATATTTCATTTGTTATTTTAATAACATCGCCTTTTATACATTCCCTTTTGGCTGTTAATGGGTCTTTTTTCCATACCCTTAATTCTTTCTTTTTTGTACAACCGAAATATAACCGGACATAAGAAGGATCAGAAGGAGTATAAAAATCATTATGTCTTAAAAACTGGCCGGATAATCCTTTGTTTGTTGCAATATGCTGTTTTGGTATATTTGAAAATATTTCCTTTAAAGCAAGTATGTCGTTTGGTGTTTTAGCGTATGTGGCTATTGCATCTTCTTCTCGGCAATCAATAATGTGTCCTATTGTAGTAATATCATATCCTCTTGGGTCTTGAATATCGCTGTTAAAGAATGCCATGTTAGGATTTATATTTCCAACAAACAAATCCTTTTGTTTATATTCCGTGTAATATCTTTCATTTTTAATAGACATTGCCAAACCTGACAACATGAATGTTTCGAGTTGTTGTGCATCTAACTCTGTGATATTGTTTATATCTAATGCGGAATGTAATGCCAAAGTAAGCATTTCACTGACAATTTTGTCATCTCCGCCACGAGCCTTTACTTCCGTTCTGACGGGGCTTAACCTGTATTGCCCTAATATTGTACGTACTAAATCCCGAATAACATTGATAACGACAGGAGTTTTCCCTTCTTCCCTAATTATTTCCTTTTGAGTTTTCCATTCCCCGTCTGCATTTTGAATAACTTTGTCAAGTTGCCTTCCCCTGTTATAATCAGCGCATCTGTTATACCTTTTACGGAAATCTGATAAAGACATCCAATACTGATACCACAAAGTTAAATCGGAAAGATTTTGTTCTATCCCTTCCTCGTATGCAGAAGTATTTATTTCCCCGAATTTTATAATATTATTCTTCGGACTTTTTTTTATCCTTCTCTTTACTCTATCTATCGGTATATCTTTAAAAGTATTCATGTTATTGCAAAAGTATTTTTATATATTACTTATCCCTTTTGTTTTTGTTATTTTGTTACTCCAATTCAGGTTCTTTTTGTCTTGACGTACTCCAAGCATCTTTTTTTGCTTTTTTATATATTTCATTTAATGATTCGTCTTTCTCCAATGATTCTATCGCTGTTTTTAACGCTCCCAATTGGGTTTCATTTAACATATCGTTTTTAGCGGTATATTCCAATTCGTATTTTAAATCAGAAGCATTTTTATAAGAAGGATTGTCATATAAGTCTATATAATCATCAGTATGAAATTTATTATATGTTTCGATAGCTTTATCGTATTCATTAAGCATATCTTTTAGCGTATGATATCTTACGTTTATAATCTTTGCCACATTTTGTTTAGCCTTACTATCCTCTTTGTCGGTAAATGGAGTAAAACTACCGTATTTATGCACTCTTTTTAATTCTATGTATCTATTCACAATATCCTCAAACGTATCATTATCCCTACGTGAAACGGCTAAAAACATTTGTTCGGACTTCGGGCTGTTTATAATAAGAGATAAATCTAAAAGGACATCTGTTGTGGTTAAATTTTCATGATTTTCTATAAGATCGTATATCCCATATGTTACATTTGCTATTGTGTTTAAATCAACACCTGTAAAACCACTTGAATATCGCACAAGGGCATTTACGATTTTAACCCAATCATTATTTTTATATCCTTCCGATAAGTCATTAAGTGTCTGTTTTGTATCTGTTATTAAAGGATTGCTTTCAATATTCATTTGTCTTATATCCCACCCTTTTAAATATAATTCGGTTAATGATTCCAATTCCTTCCCCCCTGGAAGCCCTCGAACGGGTGTTGTTAAAGATTTAATGGCAGCATTTCTCATGTCTTCCTTGAAATTATCAATTGCAATTTCTTTATCCCTGTCATCATCGCCAAATAATACTAATATATATTTCAATGCTTTCATTATGCCTATTGAACTGCCTACATTCCAAACAAATTGTACTAAATATCCATTTAGCCCTATTTGCATAATCCCTTTTGCTAATGCCCTATTTACATCATTCTTTGCGTATTGTTCCGCAACTTCTGGGGTACGACCTTCTGCAATATATTTAGCTTTTTGTGTGGCTTTCAATCTTTCCCGCCCTTTTGGTTTAATTTGTTTTAATACAGCGGTTACCCCTTCAAAAAATAATCTATTATATGAAAAAGAAGCATTATTAAATAATGATATAGAGGCTGCCATAAATGTTCTATCCTTTTGCGTCCTTGACAACCACATATCCTCTGCTGATTGTTGGCATTCATTGTATACAATTTCTGCATCTTTTAATGCTTTGTCTATAGATTCTTCTGTACTGCATCCACGTTCATTTTTATAAAAGTTGTATTTAGTTTCATACATTGTTTTTGCCATAACACCGCTTACATACAAATCAACGGCTGCATTTGGTATCATCCCGATATTAGACGTCTTATTTATTATATTCATTATTTTCTTTGCTGCTCCCTCTATCGTTTCTCTTGTTAAAGATAGACGGTCATCGCCTCCTAACCTACCTTTCCAACGTTCTCTGAATAATGGAAGATTATCTAACGCCCATTTAATACTCAATGGATTAGCTATATTTTTAATGGCATTTTCCATGAATTTAGGGTCGGCTTCCCCTATAATTTGAACAATACCTAACCCTTGTTTCAAGGCTGGAGTTAATCTTAAAACGATTTTTGAGCGGGCGTATAATTTTGTTAATGTAGTTATGACATCTTCCACTATGCTCCCTTTCGGCACGTATGACCCTACTGCAATTGCACACTCATCTTTAAATAGATTTGCAGCCCCATGAAAAATATATCTATCTATATGCTTTTTAAATGTATTATTGGAATTTAATATATTTAGGTCTTTAATTACAGGAGCATAAGCATTCCATTTCTCCATACTT
>MWCE01000176.1 GCA_002069895.1 Bacteroidetes bacterium ADurb.Bin234
TTACCGAAAACCACACCATTGAAAACAAAGCGTAAAATAGTGCAGGAAGCTGACAAGTGGAATGATGTAACTGGATTTGTTCAGGAACATACAGGGTATTACTATGAATTGCAAGCCGTTATTGAAGATGCGGTACACATTGGAATACAGATGGCTTTGAATGGGAAAGTTGAATATGATGAAGATGGTAATGTTAAGCACGAAGGGTAGTAAATTTTATTACCCATAACGGAGGCGGGTAAGTGCAGTGCGTACCTACCGATAAAGACGGAACGAGTGAAATACTAACGGTTTTTAAATTTTTAGGAGGGAAAAAATGGATTTTGTAGTTAAACCTATACCGAACTATTTGACAAAAGAATGGTTATTAAAAAAGCATTATGCTAAAAGAATACCAAGTATAAGTTATGCTTTTGGACTTTTTGATTTGTCAAATATTATGCAAGGTGTTTGTACTTTTGGACAACCTCCAAGCGACCAAATACAAATGGCTTGTGGCGAAAAATACAAAGACAATACAATTGAACTAAACAGATTAATAAAAAATGATGGTTTACCTAAAAACGTTCAAAGCTGGTTTGTTGCAAGGTGTTTTGAATTTCTACCAAAACCAATGATAATTGTAAGTTATTCAGACCCAAACTATGGACATAATGGCTACACCTATCAAGCATTAAACTTTTTGTATACAGGTAAGGGAGGAGAAACAAAAGAATTTTTATGGAAGGGTAAACGCTATAATAGTAGACACATTAAAGATTATTGGTTTAAAGCAAATAAATTACCCTTTAATGAAAACTTAACTATTGACCAAAATTTTAAAAATGCTGGAGGTGAAGTTGTAAAGGTAGAAATGAAACATAGATACTTTTATTTTTTAGGTGATAAAAGACAAGTAAAGGATATGAAAAAAATGTTTACATATAATATTTTACCATATCCAAAAGGAGAAAATACAAAGTATGATGCAAGTTTTAAACCAACTATACAAACTCAACTGTTTTGAAAAAACAGAAGTGCGGTGGGAAAAATTTAAAAACACTTGTAATAAAGATGAAACGAGTAGAACACAAAGCATTGCATTTACCCGCTGTTAGCAAATCGTTTTAATGTTTGCTAACACCCAAATAATAGCAATAAGGCTCAAAGCCCACTAACAGGGCAAAACAATATTAAACCAATTAAATAAACGCAACTATGGAATGGTATAAAAACGAAGAAAACAACCGCCGATTCCTTTTGGGCTGCTTTGTAATAGTGGTCTTCGGAACTGTAATGGCGCCAATATTAATCACGCTAATATCTTTGATATGAAACGGCTGTACATTATCATCATCATCATCATTCTTTTGCTTGCCTTTCTTTTTAGCTTATGAAACGAGTATCAAAGTCCCAGGCGGAAAAGAATCGGAGAATTGCCGAGATAAAGCGCAATTTACCCAAAGTCTGCTTCATTTGCGGACAACCTTGCACGGGAGATGCAGCTCACCTACTGCCAAAAAGCATCTTCCCACAGTATTATACTGAGCCGAAAAACATTGTTCGTATGTGTAGAGCGTGTCATAATCGCTACGACAACGACAAGGATTTCAGGTCTGGAATGTTAAATATTATAATTAAAGTTAAGGAATTTGCGAAGTCTGAAGAAATATTCAGATATTTGGGTGTTTAAATTTAAAACTATGAAAACGATTGAACAATACATTCACGAATTATTCCAACCCTGGATAGACAAATCAGAGGAATTAATAAACATATTGAACGATAAAAATGTGCAGGAAATGGTTGAGCTGGCACACTCATACGTTGATAAAGACGAGATGGGAGTGGCGGAATTTATCGCCGAGCTTTTAAATGAGCATTACAGAACGGATAAATTTACCGAGCTATGTTTGCAACACTCTTAAAGCAAATGTTCGGCGAGTGTGAACGAGAGTACCGCTTCCACCCGATACGAAGATTCCGATTCGATTACGCTATTCCCTCAAAAAAAATAGCAATAGAGCAGGAGGGCGGAGCGTGGACAGGTGGTCGGCACACACGGCCAAAGGGCTACATATCGGATATGGAAAAATACAATCTTGCCGTATCAATGGGTTGGCGTGTGCTGAGATTCACCCCCGACCAGATGATGAAAACAGAAACTATCAATTTAATAAAAAAGGTCTATGACAATTAAGTACATCACGGGCGATTATGAGAATGTCCGCCCAAGCGCAATAAAGAGCCTTGAGCCACGAAAGCAGGGGATTTATATCCTCTTTCGTAACGGAACGGAGGGAATGGCCGAGACGATCAACGGGTACAGGGTCTTGGTATTTTTCAAGCATCTTTATGTATTGAAGCAATGTTTAAGGAACGGAGCGGGAACAAATATTCCAGACGCGAATTTTATGGGCACGGGAATGGCACTTTGCGCTGTTCTTAAAGAGGGGATGTTTCTTAAATTCCTGAAAAATGAAATATAGAATCTACCGCTATGCTGTTAAGAACGGCACAATTCAGAACATAAAGGTTGATATAAAGACCGATGACATAGAGAAGGAGCGCAAAATGCTCGAAGAGAAACACGGACACACAATCCATTTATACTATGAAACAAACGAACCATACAAAGATTGACCTTGTAAAAAGCTATGTCGAAAAGTACATAGAGCTTGGAATAAAAAATCATTGCGGGTACTCGAAGAAGTTTATCGCAAAGGTTATCGCAGCCGAGCATCCCGATCTCTTCAAAGACTTTGAGGCGGTACGAACCTATATTCAGGTGATCACTCAATCGAAAGGAAAGGGTCATTTTTACGAGAAATATAGCGACATAGCCAGCCGCTTCGCCCTTGTTTCTAATGGGTATAACGAGGAGATCACGAGCGAGCCTTTCGTTATTCCAAAACAGTACAAAAAGCCTTTGATTATTGCTGACCTACATTCCATATTTTGGGAGAAATGGGCTGTAATGGCAGCAATAGAAGACGGGGTAAAACACGGCTGTGACTGCGTAATAATTAACGGGGATTTTATGGACTTTTATCAATACTCTAAGTTCTCGAAAGACCCGCTAACGATTGACAAAGTAATGGACGAAAAGGAGTGGGGCGTTGATGTTCTCCAAATCCTACAAGACACGTTTGGTAAGGTTTTCCTAAAAATGGGTAATCACGACATAAGAAGGGAAAAGTTTATCAAAGACAGATTTTTTGAGTTGGACTTCGCCACTTATTCCGATTATCTGATGTTTGACCGCTCAACGGTAGATATTATCCATGATTGGCAGCATATTCATTTTGGGAAGCTAAACATTATTCACGGGCACGAATATTATGGAGGAGGCGTTCACATAGCCTACAACAGGCTAAATAAGACGTTTGATAATGTCCTTTCGGCACACTCTCACTTTTCGCAGAGTGTCTTTCGGCAGAACATTAACGGAAAGGCTTTCGGCTCGTGGACAATAGGCTGTCTGTGCCATTTGCACCCGCGTTATAACCCGATGAACAATTGGAACCTGGGCTTTGCCCGGG
>MWCE01000177.1 GCA_002069895.1 Bacteroidetes bacterium ADurb.Bin234
AGCTGTTAAATTATATTCCGGACATAATTGTGTTGATTTCTCAAAATATTCAATCGCTTGTTGATAAAGCTTATTCAGGTCGCCTTCATTTCTTTCGATTTTCCTAACGATTTGCATTCCCAAATGATAATATGGAGCCGCCCATTCTTCCTGAATTTCGATGGCTTCCTTGTAGTATTTGGTAGCTTCGGCTTTTTCGCCTTTTTCGTTTGCTTTCTTTGCTTTATCGAAAAGTTTTTGTGCTTTTTTATCGATTTCTATTTCACAAGGATATGTTTTCTGGGCATTACCTTTACTAATAAATGCCAGAAAAATAATCATAAAAAATAAAAGTCTGTTCATCTCTTTTTAATTTTTAACCCGTAAACTTAACGAGTTTTAGGCTACTTTGTTTTATATTCAACAATAAAAATTTTACATTATCGAGATTAAACACTTTCATCACCATTTCCATTTTTGTTTATCAACGTTCGATTCAATTTTATTTTCAATGGAATCGGAAATAGAAACACAAAAATCAACCTTTAATATATTTTCTAATTGCTTAACCGACATCACATAATCACTTATATTATTTGTATCGGCTTTTTCATTTTTTAAGTAAAAGACAATGGCTTTCTTTACTTTGGAAGTATAAACCAATATGAGTTTATAAAAGTAAGAAGGAACAGCCACCTGATTACCAATTTTCGTCGACAAGGAATCCACAACACAACCTGTTATCACATAAAGGGTATCGTATTCCATGGCCCATCCACGCACTTTCTGTTCAATTTTATTCCAAACACCCCTGTTAAAGCTTGGAATTTGAGGACTTATATTGGTGAAATAAAAAGACTCCCGCATCACTGTGCTATCACAAGCACTACCGGCCGGGAATAAATGTCCTTTGTCATAACCGCTTTTTACATAGTCTTTATTTGATGCCGATTGCGGATAAAACGGATCCGACATAAAGTTATTATTCCTTTTTATTTTGGTTTGTAGTTCTTTTCCTATTAATGTATAAGCTACCCAACGGGCGTTTTTAGTGCTTTTATCATAATTTATCACAAATCCTTTGTGAGAAAGGATAACATCTTTCGATGTGATTAAAGGCATGGCACAATTTTGAGCTGTCACAAACTGTGATACCAAAAATAAATATGCAAGCAAATAAATCTTTTTTATCTCCATATATTCAATTATTCACCGCCAGATTAAGCATATCGGAAGAAACAATCATCCTTGGAATTCGTTTAATATATCTTAAAAAAACAGCTACAAAAGTAAACATTTTATTCATCCTATTTCCATAAGGCAGTGCAATAATTTCTTTATTCATTTTTATTATAATTCACATTTTAAAATACGAAATCACAAAACAATGCCGTTTAAAAATAGTTATAAAAAGTATACGGTAAGCCGTTTTGCTTTTCCGGTTAAAACACATTAAATTAAATTCTATTTATGAAACATCAAAACACTTTAGCAAAAGAGCATTGGCATGCGTTTGAGAAAGAAGACATTTTCAGTCAATTGGAAAGTTCAGAAAACGGTATTCAATCAACAGAAGCAACAGCAAGGCTGCAATTCTACGGCGAGAACAAACTGCAGGAAGGCAAAAGAGTTACTATTTGGCAAATCGTCTTGCATCAGTTATTGAATCCTTTGATTTTTATTTTAGTATTAACAGCAATAGCCTCCATATTAATAGGCGAAGGGAAAGATGCCATTTTTATCTTTTTGGTAATATTCATCAACAGTGCATTGGGAAGTTATCAGGAATACAATGCGGAAAAGAGTGCGAGCAGTTTACAAAAACTCATGAAAATCAAAGCCAGGGTGAAACGCAACGGCAAGGAGATGGAAATCCCCTCGGAAGAAGTTGTCCCAGGCGATATCGTATTGCTCGAATCGGGCATGAAGGTTCCGGCCGATATGCGATTGTACGATGTTTCGGGACTGGAAATTGACGAAAGTTTTCTTACGGGTGAATCCATAGCCGCTAAAAAACAAAACGGTTTATTACTAGAGAATTTAGGTATTTCAGAAAGAAGCAATATGGCTTTTGCTGGTTCCACGATAATTAAAGGACGTGGCGAAGGCATAGTGGTTTGCACAGGCATCGACACCCAGGTAGGTAAGATATCGCAAGATGTGAGTGAATCGGAATCGGCGAAACCTCCTTTAGTACAACGCATGGAAAAGTTCATCAAGCAAATCAGCATTTTAATCTTAATTATCAGTGTGATTTTAGGTGTAATGCTACGCATACAGGGACAAGACATTACCGCTATTTTCTTTTTTGTAGTGGCTTTGGCCGTATCGGCCATACCCGAAGGATTACCGGTGGCTTTAACAGTTGCTTTATCCATAGCTACCAAACGCATGGCTAAACGCAATGTGATTGTCCGCCGACTTAATTCGGTTGAGAGTTTAGGCAGTTGCACCGTTATTGCCAGCGACAAAACGGGAACCCTCACCGTAAACGAACAAACGGCAAAAATCATCTTATTATCTGACGGGACACAATACTCAATAACGGGAGAAGGCTATAATGGAGAAGGAAATGTTGTTGATACCGAAGGCAAAATCATTAATGCCAATGCCAACGACGAATTATCGAGGATAGCCCGCATAGCTGTTTTTGCCAATGAAGGCACTTTATCAAAAGAAAACAATAAATGGTCGTACCATGGTGATGCCATGGATGTGGCTTTATTGGGTTTGAGTTATAAATTAGGTATTGATCCTGTTAAATGGCAAACCGAGAAAAAACCTCTCGGGAAAATCCCTTATGAATCGGAACGAAAATTCTCGGCTTCATTTTGTAATGTAAATAAATCCGTTTATATAGGCGTTAAAGGAGCGGTTGAGACTATACTCGATTTTTGCAACCAAATGTCGTTACATGACGAAATTCAAGCCATCGATAAAAAGAAAATCCTTTCCGATGCGGAAATATTAGCCAAAAACGGTTACCGTGTGTTGGCTTTTGCCAGTGGAGAATATAAAGATTATCAGAAAAAAGAAACCTATGAAAACGAAGACATCCCTGTTTTGACTTTTTACGGGCTTGTAGGATTTATCGACCCGCTCCGTTCGGAGGCCAAAGTCGCTGTTAAACAATGTGCGGAAGCCGGAATTAAGGTCATAATGATAACAGGTGATCATCCTGAAACCGCAGGAACCATTGCTCGTCAACTGGACATAACCGATGCCAACACCCCTGTGGTAACCGGACAAATGCTAACGGAAGCAGGAGCACACGACAGTCCGGCTTTTGAAAAAACAGTAGCTTCTTCTAGCGTTTTCGCAAGGGTTTCACCCACACAAAAACTGGAAATTGTAGATGTGCTGATTCGTAAAGGAGAATATGTTGCCGTTACCGGTGATGGCGTGAACGATGCCCCGGCATTGAAGCGTGCCAATATAGGCGTTGCCATGGGTTCCGGTACCGATGTAGCCAAAGAAGTAGGTTCTATGATAGTAGTTGACGATAATTTCTCTTCCATCGTATCGGGAATAGAAGAAGGCCGTTTTGCCTACGACAATGTAAGAAAAGTTATTTATCTGTTGATTTCTACCGGAGCTGCCGAAATCATATTATTTCTTATTTCGGTTATCGCCGGACTCCCCTTGCCGCTCCTTGCGGTTCAATTGTTATGGTTGAATTTAGTTACCAATGGCATACAAGATGTTGCTTTGGCTTTTGAAGGAGGAGAACCCGGTGCCATGAAACGGGCACCTCGCAAACCTTCGGAGAAGATATTCAATCCTTTGATGATGAAACAAACCCTAATCGCCGGTTTTACCATGGGATTGATTGTTTTCGGATTTTGGTATTATTTAATCAATTATGCACAAATGCAAGAAGAACATGCACGCGTGCTTATTTTATTACTCATGGTGTTTATGCAAAACTTCCATGTTTTCAATGCACGCTCCGAAAGATTATCCGCTTTTAAAGTTCCTTTAAAAAGAAACATTATACTTGTATTCGGTGTTATGGCAGCACAAGGCATACATATATTAAGTATGCAAATTCCTGTTATGCAAAATGTTCTACGTATCGAACCCATCACTTTTACCGAATGGCTTTATATTTTGGCTTTGGCTATTCCCATGATTTTAGTCATGGAAGTGTTTAAATGGATACAAAAAATCAAATCCAAATAACCGCTTACATTTGCTACAAAAAAAATATACGTATTTATTCAATTTTGATATGTCTGTTACGTTAAAATATTGCCATGTCAAAAAAGAACCGATTTAAAAGAAAACACATACTGTCGATAGTCGTCGGATTATCATTTGTTGGCGTAATATTATTTGTAAGCTTTCGTGAGCGGCACTTCTCCCCAAATTTTGACATTATTGAATTAAAAAAAATAAACACCATCAACGGAATCGATATTTCACGTTATCAAGCACACATCAACTGGGAGAAAGTAGCGCCTCAAATTGATTTTGTATTCATACGTGCCACCAGCGGGAAAAGATATGTGGACCCGTTGTTTGAAGAGCATTATAGCAATGCAAAAGATAAAAACATTCCCATAGGCGTTTATCATTATTTCATATTCCACCAAAACGGACTTGAACAGGCACAACACTTTTTACAAACCTTGGGAAACAACGAATTTGAATTACCTTTGGTGGTTGATGTGGAAGAACATCCCACCTATGGACCTGCTTCTTTCAATCAAAAGAAAACAGTAGAAAATTTAAAAAGTTTTATAGAAACTGTAGAAAAAGCGACGAAGGAAAAAATGATTATTTACACCAATATAGAATGTTTCGATAAATACATTAAACGTAATTTCCCTACCCAACACCTGTGGATATGTACGTTTAAAGGCAAACAGAGTTTACCTTCGAAATGGTTGTTTTGGCAAACTACGCATACCGGAAAAATCAGAGGCATTAAAGGTCATGTCGACATCAACGTGTTTAACGGCAACCGCAAAGCATGGGAATCGTTTATAGGATTGGAAATATAAATGCAAATGTCGGTTTTTCATTTTAAGCAATTTAGTCTTCAACACGATAAAAGCAGTATCAAAATCGGTACCGATGCCGTATTGTTAGGAGCGTGGACTCCGGTTGAAAGTGCCCGAAACATTTTGGATATCGGTTGTGGTTGTGGAGTCATCGGCTTTATGTTAGCACAACGTTGCCAAGCTCATATAACCGGTATCGACATCGACAAGGATTCTATATTGGAAGCAGAATACAACAGAATACTATCCCCTTGGGCGGAACGTATTTCATTTCAACAAATAGGATTACAAAGTTTTATAAAAGAAGACATATCGCATACTTATGATTACATCGTTAGTAATCCTCCATATTTTGAGCAATCCTTACAATCACCTTATCCCAAGCGGAATATCGGCAAACACAATGTGGAATTAAACTTGGAAGAATTGATTACGAGCGTAAACAAACTATTACATCCCGAAGGCAAATTCTGCTGTATTCTTCCTGCTGATGCTGCTAAAAAAACAGAAAATTTATGCCAAGAAAAGGGATTGCATATATCGAAAATATGCCACATTCAAGCTTTTCCCCATAAACATCCTAATCGTACACTCTTTTGTTTCGAGAAAAAGAAAACATACTATAATATTGAATATATGGCTATTAGAAACAACGCCAAGGAATATTCCGATACTTATCGCCAATTAACGAAAGAATACTATTTAAATATGTAAACAATATAAAATCATACAACTATAAAAAAAACCGGAAAATCTACACCTTAGGACAAAGAATATTAAAATTTTTCGTACTTTTGCAGACCAAATTTAAATATATTAAAATAATATAAGATGTACGCAATTGTAGAAATAGCAGGGCAACAATTTAAGATTGAAAAAGATCAAAAAATCTATGTTCATCGCCTGAATGCTGAGGAAGGATCAAAAGTTGAATTTGATCGAGTTATGTTAATTGACAACGAAGGAAAGATTAACGTAGGAAAACCGACGATAAAAGGAGCTAAAGTATCGGCAACCGTTTTAAACCACTTAAAAGGAGATAAAGTTCTTGTTTTTAAGAAAAAAAGAAGAAAAGGATATCAAAAGTTAAACGGGCATCGTCAATATTTAAGCCGTATTGAAATCAATACAATTGAAGCATAATTAATTAAATCGGAAACACTTAAGAAAAAACATTATGGCACATAAAAAAGGAGTCGGAAGTTCGCAAAACGGTCGTGAATCCGAAAGCAAACGTTTGGGAATAAAAATATTCGGCGGTCAAATCATCAAAGCCGGAAACATTATAGTTCGTCAAAGAGGCACTGTTCATAATCCCGGCGACAATGTGGGAATTGGTAAAGATCACACCCTTTTTTCCATGATCGACGGAACCGTTAATTTCAAGAAAAAAAGGAACGGACGTTCTTATGTTTCGGTTGATCCAAAAGCAGTTGAATAGTCCCTTTCATAAAAATTTCATTTTTTTAATTATTTATTTTTTTTTGGTGCAGTTTTTGCATTGATTGAAATAAAATCTCAATTATATGATAAAACAGATATTATCTATATTATTAATATTATGTTGTTACTTTGGAATCAAAGCGCAACCATCATTTGAGTTGTATTATTCCGGATCAAAACTAAATAACGGTGACACACTTAAAATACAAACGCAACCCAAATTGTTAGATCAACAATACATTAAAGTAAAAAACACTTCATGTTGTTCTAAAAATGTATTGGTAAGAAAAAACGAATTATCTCTTGCTCAAAACACTGAAATAACATTCTGTTGGGCTGAATGTTACCCTGCTGAAACGATGTTAAGTCCTGAACCGATACTTATTGAAGCAAGTACTGTATGTGAAAGTTTTTCTACCGATTTTGATGCAAGCAGTGAAGGAACATCTTATGTGCTTTACACGTTTTTCGATGAAACCAATAGCAACGATTCCGTTTCGGTTTACTTCCAATACAATTGTGGAAAAGCGTCAATAGCAAACATTATAAACGAAGTTAAATTATCGGCCTATCCAAATCCCGCTAAGAATAATATTACAATTGATTACTTTATAAATAATTCCAATAATACTTTTTTACGAGTTTATAACATTGCCGGAGAAATAATGTATGAGAAAGCCTTACAATCAGGGAGCAATAAAATCAATATTGATTTGAGCAATTGGAATACGGGAATTTACATGTATTCCATCCATAGGAACAATCAGACATATATCTCCAAGAAATTGATTATTACAAAATAACATTTCACATTTTTCATTTTTGTTTATGTAAAAAGGCTGTTTTCAAATAGCCTTTTTTATTTATTTGTTGTTTGAATTCTCTTCAAAAAACAACCAAAGATTATCATCAGGCACAGGTGCCGTAATACAAATTTCTTTCTTTGAGACCGGATGAATAAAATTTATTTTACGCGCATGCAAACTAATCGATGCATCGGGATTTGAACGGGGATAACCGTATTTCAAATCTCCTTTTATAGGACAATTAATAGCCGACAGTTGTGCTCGGATTTGATGATGCCTACCGGTTTTAAGTATAACTTCCAATAAATGGTATTGTTGAGATGACATGATATAGGTATATTCCATTTCAGCTTTTAGATATCCTTTTTGGGGAGTTGACAACACAAAAACCTTATTGTTCTTTTCATTTTTTTTCAAATAATGGATTAAGAATGCATGTGGAGCCGGCGGTGATTGTTTTACTATTGCCCAATACAATTTATGAATATCCCTGTTTTGTATCATAACATTCATACGCGATAATGCTTTTGAAGTTTTTGCAAACAACACCACACCGCTAACAGGGCGGTCAATGCGATGAATTACACCACAAAAC
This sequence comes from Bacteroidetes bacterium ADurb.Bin234, assembly GCA_002069895.1. Classification (GTDB taxonomy): domain Bacteria; phylum Bacteroidota; class Bacteroidia; order Bacteroidales; family WCHB1-69; genus UBA5266. The sequence goes on from MWCE01000177.1 coordinate 7,830, forward strand.
ACGTTTCCTGGTTTTTGATAGCTTTCTTTCAAATAATCTTTTACCTTATCACAAAGTGAGGTATCGCCGGTTTTGTCGCCCTGGACAATATCACCGCTTCTTTTATTGATCGCTATTAAATGATTGTCTTCATAAAGGACTTCAATGGCAGACATGATACGTTAAAATGTTATATGATTTTCAGGATTAACCGGTTTACCTTTTATCCACAATTCAAAATTAAGCATCATTGGTGCCGTTAAACCTTTACCTATTAATTGTCCGATTTTAACAATATCACCTTGTTCGACCGTTGAAACACCTTGATAGCGATAAACACTTAACATATCATCCGGATGTTGAATCACAATAACAAGAGAAGAATTCGTTTCCCTTGCATAAAAAACCACATTACCCGATGTTATGGCATACAACAAATTATTATCTGAATTAAGGCTTATTCCATACCGATTTACAGAAGGATTAAATGTTGAAATGATTTCACCATTGAGCGGAGAGAACAATAACGCAAATTGCTTATAATCTTTTTTGGATACGGTTTTTTCTTCAAAAGCCTTGCTTTTACCTCCTTTAATATTAATTTGCATTAAAAGACTGTCCTCTTTTGAAAAAGCAAAAGTATTTTCCCGATTTTTTACAGGCTCAACCGATTGAAAAGCGATTGTGTCGTCAGCAAAATCTTCATCAACAAATATCTTCTGAATATGTTGACGGTATACATCATAATTTGTCATCTTTTGGTTGAGTGAATCGATTTGTTTTTGCAAGCTAATTATTTTTTGTTCGTGTTTGGCACTTCCGTAACCGGGAATAAATTCACGTAAAGGGGTAATGGTAATAAGTAAAGTGGTAAGTCCTATTAGAATTATCGATGATATGGAAATAAATACAAAAACAAAAAGCGGTGTTAATTCAATAGAAAACTTTTCTTCAAAAGTATTTCTATCCATAATTACGAGTTTATACTTTTCACGTAATTGGTGTTTGAATTTGAATAAAAATTTTTTATTAATTTTCAAAATGAATATACCTTTTAATAATCGTACTTTTTAAATTTTAAATGTCCTGTATACCTTCCAAACAACA
>MWCE01000178.1 GCA_002069895.1 Bacteroidetes bacterium ADurb.Bin234
ATATGATTTAATCCGTTATGTGTTCCTCCGCTACCTTGCGATTTTACTTTCCAACTGCCTAAGGGAAGGTCTTTGTCGTCGGTTATTATCAAGATGTTTTCAGGTGGAATTTGATGTTTTTCCATGTAATAACGTACGGCTTTGCCACTGAGATTCATATAAGTGGTTGGTTTAATCAAATGCAGGATTCGTCCTTTTAAACGAAAGGTGGCAGAAAAAGCATACCTGTCGGACGTAAAGCTTACTTGATGTTTTTCGGCAAAATAATCTAAGGCTTTGAACCCTATATTATGACGGGTGTTTTCGTATTCCACTCCTATGTTTCCTAATCCTGCAATTAAATATTTCATCCTTACTCGTTTAATGCCTGCAAAAGTACATAAATATTTAAAACAAAAAACCGGCATCATTCCAATTCTATCAATTCCTTTAAAAATTCATGAGGTAAATTTATTTATGTTATTTTTGCAACTTTATTATTTAAAAATAATTCTTTCTATGTGTTGAAGAGGATGAAATGTGAATTGCTTATCATTTCAATTTGTTTTCTTTATTTAGCTTGTGGTTCGTCGGATAAAATGATTCAACCTACTGTTTTTGAATATCCTGAATCAAAATTATGGGCACATAGGGTTAATGATACCTGTGAAGCAAAAATTAGGAAAAATGAATTTGTTGGTTTGGAGTTGGATTTGTATTATTCTTCATTTTAAGATAAAATCTGGGTGGCTCATGATTTATGCGATATCGCTAACGAATTAAGTTTTGATTCTTGGTTAGCCGCTTTATCTGCCCAAAATAAAAATTATTCTTGGTTGGACTTTAAGAATTTAGATGTTAATAATTCGGATGTCATTAGCAAACGTTTACTGCAATTGTCGGAGCAATATCATATAAAAAAACATGTGATGATTGAAAGTTATGATTGGAATGCACTTAAAATTATAAAGGATAAAGGATTAGCAGTTATCTTATGGGTAGATAACATCAATGATGACAAAAACAGAGATACGCCGGCAAGGTATCGAAAAACGAAAGAAAAAATTATGGCATTACAACCACATGCCATCAGTAGTCGATCCGAAATGTATTCGCTGTAAATAGAATCGTTCACGCAAATTAATATTCATCTGTGGAACACTCCCATTAAAACAGATACTTTAGAGAATCAGAAACTTACAAATTTATTATTTAAGGACTCCTTGATTAAAGTGGTTTTTGATTGATTATTATGCAGCTATTTAATCGTTATAAGATTAATAATAATGGAAATTTCTAATAAATAGATTTTACTTTCTTGTATTTATAGTATTTTTGCATCCGTAAAAAGGAAATTTATGCTTATTAAAACACTCGATAAACAAGATACTTTTCTTATTAAAGGAATAGCTATTCTTAGTATTCTTCTACATAATTTCTTTCACTGGATAGCTCCATTCACAGGAGAAAATGAATTCGATTTTTCATCCGATAGAATCATGAATTTGTTTTCTTCTTTGCAATCTTCTCCATTGGAATTCATTAATGTTATTTTTAGTTATTTTGGACACTATGGAGTTCAGCTTTTTATATTTATAAGTGCGTATGGTTTGGCCATTTCTTTTTCCCAAAAACCATGCAGTTGGGGTCGTTTTATGCTTGATAGATTGACAAAACTATATCCTTTATTATTAACGGCGATTATTATTTACTTTTTTGCAATGATTGTGTTAGAACAAAGGTTGTTGTCAATTTATGATTGGAAGGAAATCGAATATAAACTGTTGTTTATTCATACATTACTACCTGATTCTGGTTTGAGTTTGAATGGTCCCTGGTGGTTTTTCGCTTTAATATTTCAACTTTATTTGCTTTTCCCTTTGCTTTTTAAATTGATTAAAAAATATTCTTGGAAAGCTTTTATCTCGATTTTGATTTTATCATACATACTCATATATATATCATTGTTTGTATATCAACCCAATGAGCATGTTACACTTATGCAAAATGCTCCCGGACATTTACCCGAATTTGCATTGGGCATTTTTTTTGCGCTGAATAAGGAAAAGAAAATAAATCCTTTCTTAATAATTACAGCTTTGGTATTATTTGTTTTAGGAAATTTTTTCGAAGTCTTTTTCCCTTTTAGCTTTCTGTCCTTAACCTTTTTATTGTTGGCCTTTTTTAATTTGATAAAACCATACATAGAAAAAACAAAATTGGTTTATCGCACATTCCTTTATTTCGGTGAAATATCTATGTTATTGTTTGCTGTACATGGATTTTTTCGACTTCCTTTTATCGCTTTAAATAATCAATGGAACAGTTTTTACGGAGCATTATTTGTCGCTATCTTATTTGTGTTAACCGTTATAGGAGTAAGTTTGATATCTCAAAAGTTTTATGATTATATTGTGTCAATATTTCGAATGTTTACGAAATATATTATAGCAACAATCGAAAAAGTTTCTTTTAAACATAAGATTTATAATATCATTGATATATTGACAAAAGTCGGGTTGATAATACTTTTTCTTTGGTTATCTTTGCGATTGTTTATTCATCCTCCTTTAAAAGAGATGATAAATATGACTTATGATATGGATACTGTTTCACATGAGGTGTTTAAGCCTTATCTTGTAAGAAATGAAAAGGATAATAAGGTTTTATTGTTTGAGAAGGATTTTTCGGTGCTTGCTCCTGATATCAGCATTAATTGGAAATATAAAAAAATCATACTTTATCTCTCTTTTGATTTTCAAATCAAGGATAGCATTACCAAACTTCCGGTTGTTGTTTTATCAATTGAAAAAAATAAAAATCATTATTACTGGAATGAACGACCTTTGTGTAATAATCTTAGAGAATCCTTAAAAGCAGGGGAATGGGAACATTTCTCTACTACTTTTGAGATAGAATCAAGTGCGTTAAGAATAAAGAAATATAAAGATTTGAAATTATTTCTTTTTAGGAATCAAGGATCTTTGTATTATGATAATATTCATATTAAACTGATGGCGATGAAGTAATATATAAATAAAAATAATGAATATGAGTAAAATAGCAATATTAATTCCTTGTTATAATGAAGCAACAACCATAGGGGAGGTAGTTGGTGCTTTCAAACGCCAACTACCGGAAGCCGATATTTACGTGTATGATAACAATTCGAGCGACGAAACGACAAATATAGCAACTGCGGCCGGAGCTATTGTTCGTTATGAATATTGTCAGGGGAAAGGGAATGTGGTTAGAAGAATGTTCCGTGAAATTGATGCCGATTGTTATGTGATGGTCGACGGTGATTTTACATATCCTGTAGAACCTGTTAATGAAATGATTGATTTGGTGTTAAAAGGAAAAGCCGATATGGTGATTGGCGACCGATTATCGTCTACCTATTTTAAAGAAAACAAACGTCCTTTTCATAATTCGGGAAATAGATTAGTGCGCTGGCTAATTAATCGTTTATGGAAGGCTGATATAAAAGATATCATGACCGGTTATCGTGTTTTTAGTAAGGCTTATGTTAAACTATTTCCCGTCATGTCGGGAAATTTTGAAATTGAAACCGAAATGACCTTACATGCATTGGATAAACGGTTTCGTATTCAAGAAATAGCCATAGACTATCGCGACCGTCCCGAGGGTAGTGTTTCGAAATTAAATACTTTTACTGACGGGTTTTATATCGTGAAACAAATTTTTGTGCTTTTTAAAGAATACAGGCCTTTATTATTCTTTGGAGGTTTGTCTTTGATATTGATTTTGATAGCTATCGGATTGTTTATTCCTATTTTGTTAGAGTTTCTTCAAACCGGATTAGTGCCTCGCTTCCCGACCCTTAT
>MWCE01000179.1 GCA_002069895.1 Bacteroidetes bacterium ADurb.Bin234
ATTACATTTTGCAAAGCCGGAAAAGCAGGAGTGTCGAGTTCATTTCCTTTTTCCGAATAGGGTTTTTCGATTTTATCGCATTGAGTGTTAAACACGAGGATGCTTAACAACAAGATGATAATAAATGTTATTTTTTTCATGATGTGTTATTTAAAAACTTGTTACTACCGAGAGATTGCATCCGTAAGAGGCAGGTACCACACGACATACGCCGCCTACGCATAATATGCCTTCATATTGTTTACCGAAACCAAGGGAAACCTTGGTGGTTTTATGTACAAATGAAGTACTGACAAAATAATAATGACGTTTTCCTTTTATTTTATTACCGTAATTCCAGCGGTCTAATACAGAGATAAACCAACGGGGAGCAATGGAGTATTCCAATTGACCGTAAGCCCAATTGCCGTCATCTTGTTTAGTACTCATGTGTTGCAATTCCATACGCAGGGCATGTTTGTCGTTTATTTTATAGGTAAGGTCAGCGATTACGGTATGAGCATATACATTGGGCTCACCCGTATGACCTTCGATAACTTCCATATTATAGTTAAGGTAAACATAACTCAATATCAATTTCCATGCTTTATTGAAACGTCGACTGATTTCAATGTTAAAATCTTCGAAATACACTTCCTTACCGAAAGCAAAAAAAGGAGATGTATAGCCGTCGGTACCGTTAACGTTGATAATGCCATCATTTCCAATGGCTTCTTTTACATATTTTTTCTTGATGCCGTGTATACGTGAATAGTTTACCATAATGTCGGTTCCGTATTTTCCGCCTATCGCCGTTTTCTTGGGTATTTTGTAATTCACTTCCGCTTGAAATCCGATTTGACCTACTGCTTGGGAGGAATAAGCATACATGGAAGGAAGTGCATAGCTGTGTTCCCGCGTCAGGGTAGGGATATAGTTAATGAGATTATTGTTGATAGATGAATTTCGTAAAGTTCTGAAATCAAAGTTATCCGTACGTAATCCGGTTAAGAAAACTCCCAGTCCTTTGGTGGAATAGGAAGCGGTTAATAACAAGGCTTCGCCGGGTTTATATATTAATTCGTTGGCAGCCGAAGGGTCGTTGCATTTCCAGGCATATTCTCCTTGCAGGTTGAAACCGGCATAACCGAAATTGGCACGACCGGCAAAAGCTCCGATATTCTGTGGGAGTTTATAGTCGGGGTCTTGGTCTTTTTCAAATTTGCTGATAAAGCTTCCGCCTATACCGCTTCTGAATTTTGAAGAACCTATTTTTTTAAATATCTCATTCAAAGAAATATCGGCATCCACACCCCGCACCAAACCCTCGTGTGCAAACAGATTGCGTTGTTTCCCCCAAATACCGGTAAGGGTGATTCCTTTATATGGTTTGGCTTTTAGTTTTACCCCTTGGGTGGCATTGTCGAAGCCTAAGTTACGCACTTCATAGGAACGGTAAATCAAGCCGCTGCCGAATTGTTCGTAAAAACTACCTACCGTTACTTCAAAATATTCATGGTTGTAGGAAGCATAATAATATGGAATACCGCTACCGACATAGTTTATATTCTCAAAATCAATCAATGGCCATTCGAAATGCTCAAAACGAAAACCGGCAGCAAATCCGCCGTTTACATAATTAATATTGGCAAACACATTGGCTCTTATTTTGTTTTCCAAATCTTCAGCACCTATCATGCTGTCGGGAATATAATATTGTGCATCCAATTGCACATTGCCACTGATTTTACCTTTATTCAAAAAATTGTTTTGTGAATAAACCGCATTAAATCCTAATGCAATGATAATAACAATTAAACTGACATGTTTCATGTATGCTATTTTTCTTCAAGTAATTTCTTAACTGTTTCGATATATTCCTTTTCCACACCCGGAGCATAAGAAGCATGTTGCCACACCACTTCCTTGTTGCCGTTTAATATAAAGGTATGAGGAATATCGTTTACGTTTAATGCACGTTTAAAATCCTGATTTTCATCCAACAACACTTCATATTCCCATGCGTTTCCGTTAACAAGTGGTGAAACTTTAGCACTGGAACGGGAATCATCTATCGAAACAGCATAAATTTTAACACCGGTTTCATCTTTCCAATCGTCATACACATCGGCTATGGTTTTAAGTTCCACCATGCAAGGTTTACACCATGTGGCAAAGAAACATATAATAACCGGGTTGCCGTTGTTTTCAATATCTTTTGTGTTAAAGCTCTTTCCGTCAATTGTTTTAATGTCAACGCTCGGCAACGGAAATGATTTGGGAGCTTTGTTTTCTTGAGCATGGGAAAGTCCCAGAAGGAACACTAATGCTGTTGTAAAAATCAATTTTTTCATTTTTATATGTTTTAATTTTTTAGGCTGCAAATGTATATTAAATATTTTTATTATTCGAACATAAGGCTGAATTTTTATCTAAATTCTTATCGGCAAAAAACATACCGTAATCAATATTTCAAGGAAATTATGGGAATCTGTGATGTATACGGAATATCTTTATGTTTATCCTCAAAAATAAACTGAACTTAAAATTTATAAGAATTGAGATTTTTTTATGGTCTGTTTATATTCGAAAAATTTTATATACATTTGCACCCGATATGTATTAAACTGTATTTTTATGAAAAAAACAAGTATTTTAAAACAAACCAAAACTAGAGGATGATTTTTTACGATTTATAGTAGATTGGTAAATAAGGTTATATGTTATTATAAAAAAAGATTATGAAACTATATATTCATTTAATTAAAAATATATTTAATAATAATGTACATGTATACAGATGTATACATATTATTATGTATTAAAAATAGAAAATAGTTTAGTAAAAACTAAATATTATGTGTACTTTTGCGTTAAGATTACATGATTCACTACCGGATAAGAAAAAGAAAATAAGAAAACTTTACATAAATGGGGAATGTTACTTTGATGAGTTTGAAAAACATGTGTTAAAAGTTCACAGAAAGGAATATGAAAGGATTTTTTCTTATATATCTCATTATGCAGATGGAATGTTACTGCCAAAGACTAAAATGAGAGTTATTGATGCTAAAAAAATAAAATTTCAATTATGGGAATTTAAATGTAAAGAGTTAAGAGTATATACTTTTGATGATACTAATTTGAATTATAGAATAATTGTAAATGCCGGATATAAGAAAAGTCAACCTGCTGATATTGAAAGATTAAAAAGAACCGTAAAAAAATATATAAATATAAAATATGAATAGAGAAGAATTATTAAAAAGCCCGGAATATTGGATAAGTAAAATTCAAATTGAGCTATTCAATGAGCTTGAACAATATATGAAGAAAAATAATTTAAACAGAACCAAATTAGCCGAAAAATTAGGTGTTACCAAAGGCTATATTACACAAGTATTAAATGGCGATTTTGATCATAGATTATCTAAACTTGTAGAATTGTCTTTGGCTATTGGTTTAGTTCCCAATGTAAAATTTGAAAAGGTGGATGATCTCATTATTCAGGAACAAATAAGTTGCAATAAACCGGCAAATAACAAAAGCCTTAAAGCAAAAACGTTGAACAAGCCGGAGCGTTCAACGTTTGATTGTCGGAAAAAGAATTCCTTGGTGTCCTCGCGGGGGCTCGAACCCCGGACCCATTGATTAAGAGTCAATTGCTCTACCAACTGAGCTACGAAGACTTCGGCTGCAAAAGTATATAAAATTATCGTATTAGAATGAAGCGGATACGATTTTTTTTGATTTGGAAACGGTAGGTGCTTCCGGTATTCGACATAAAAATTAAATGATTTGTTTGTTTTTCTTAAAAAAATTACGACTTTTGCAAACATAAATAACCATCCATATGAGGAAATATAAGATATATATAGTATGCATTGTTTTGACTTGTCTTTTATCGGCTTGCTGTAAAGTGCAAAAAACATATTACCCTAAGGGAATGCTTGAATCGGAAGTTCCTTATTGCCGCCAAAAAATTCACGGTACGGCTGTTTGGTATTATGACAACGGGAAAAAGCGCATGGAAGCTACCTATGAAAAGGGTTTATTACACGGTGCCATGATACGTTATTACCGCAACGGTGCCATTGAAAGTCTCGATACTTTTCTATTCGGTAAACAAAACGGCAAATCGCTTGCCTATTATACGGACGGAAACTTAAAAGAGGTTTATCAGTATAAGGATGGAATGCGTCACGGACAATTCATCCTTTACTATGAAAACCAACAAGAACAACTCATTGGCTATTATGATAACGAACAATATGACAGTCTATGGCGTTATTTCGATGCACAAGGTTATACCGTCGGAGAAGGATTTTTTAAAAACGGAAAAGGAATATTGAAACGTTATGATGCTAACGGAAAATTGGCTCAAACCATTGAATTTGAAAACAGCAAGCGTTCCGGTAAAGAAAATTATTATGATGCGGAAGGAAATGTAGTGAAAAGCCTCGAATATAAACCATTGTAGGGATACGACATGTCGTGTCCAATTATAATAAATCTACAGTTAAACTGTTAATAATGATAATTTATAAATACATTAAAATTATAAGAAATGGATAAAAAAGTTATTTATAATCAACATATGGACATCAAATATGATCATCAAACCTTAATTGATGTACCGGCTATCATTCGTGAATGTACCGACCGATGGTATAACCAAACCTTGACAAAAGTAAACGATAGTGTTGTCAGAATCGGCATCATAGAAGGGGAATACCACTGGCACAAACATGAAAACGAAGATGAATTCTTTTTTGTTCTCGAAGGACAGTTGTTCATTGATTTGGAAGATAAAACCCTAGAACTTAATCCCTTTCAAGGGACAACCGTTTCAAAAGGTATAATGCATCGACCCAGAGCTCCGCAAAAAACAGTTATGCTTATGGTTGAAACCGACAGTATAGACCCTATAGGAACTAAATAATCTGATAATAATGAAATATATGTTTCGCTTTCAAGACACAAAAAATCTCACAGTAATCTTGTCCATTATCTTTATTACACACATCGTATCCGGACAAAACACAAAAAATAACGCCTTTACCGTTTCGGAAATAACTTTACAAACAGCAACGGGCAATATTTACGGAACTTTAACTCTTCCCAACAAGGAAACGACTTGTCCGGTTGTCCTCATCATTGCCGGTTCGGGGCCTACCGATAGAGA
>MWCE01000180.1 GCA_002069895.1 Bacteroidetes bacterium ADurb.Bin234
TGGAACGAAAGGCATTGGTTATGCCATAGCCGAAAAGCTCGCCCAATCGGGATATAATCTTATTCTTACTTACAATTCAGATGAAAATACAGCCACTATGGCGCAAAATTCCCTTAAAAAATTTGGTTCAACCAAAGTTCATATTTTGCAGGCTGATATTACAAAAAAGGAATCGATTCCCTTTATCGATTCTTTTTTAACTGAACATGATATTTTTCTTTATTCGCTGGTTTTCAATGCCGGAATTACTTGTCGTACTCCTTTCGAACAAATTAGTATGGAAGAATGGGAAAATGTTTTTTTCGGCAATATTCACTTCCCTGTTTTTTTGCTGCAGCGAATTTTAAATCGGATTGAAAGTGGTGGTAATGTTTTATTTACCGGTTCACTTATGGGTATTTATGCTCATTCGGTGTCGTTAGCCTACGGCGTTACAAAATCAGGTGTTCACGCTTTGGTAAAAAATTTAGTCAAATTTTTACAGCCTTATAACATTCGGGTTAATGCTGTAGCACCGGGATTTGTTGATACAGAGTGGCAAAAAAACAAACCTGCTGAAATTCGGAAAAATATTGAAAATAAAATTGCATTGGGACGCTTTTGTTCTCCCGATGAACTTTCGGAAACTTACAAGATGTTAATAGAAAACAGGTATTTCAATGGCGAAATAATTGTTATGAGTGGGGGTTATTCTTATCAATGAAAAATTATGAATGCAGAAATAGAATCTTCGTTAAAATCAATAGAAACAGAAAATTATCTCGATAGAGTATTTTATCGTCCTATTGGCTATGTAATAGCAAAAGCACTTTCTAAGACGGGTATAACCCCTAATATGGTAACGATCCTTTCAATATTTGTCGGATCGGGTGCAGGTATTTGTTTTTTCTTCCCTTATTCCTTAAAGTATGCATTGTTGGGAATCATGTTTCTGGTCGTTGCAAATATCCTTGATTGTGTCGATGGTCAGTTAGCCCGAATGACGGGAATAAAATCGGAGATAGGAAGAATTCTGGATGGTTTTGCCGGTGATGTCTGGTATTTTTTCATTTATCTTGCTTTCATTTATCGTTCCATAAATTACTTCGAGTCAGTTCCTTATATTACTGTTATCATGTGGGCTGTCGCTTTATGGACAGCCTATAATCATATAAATCAGGCAGGAATAATCGATTATTATAAAACACTGCACCTGTTTTTTATCAGTAAAGAAAAAGGAAAAGAATTTGAGTCGGCAGAGAATATAAAATTACGCATGGCACAAATGCCAAAGGGTGTGAATAAGTTTTTCTCCTGGTTTTACTTATCGTACACCAAAAATCAGGAGCGACAAACGCCTGAATTGCAGAAAATGCTTAAAAGACTCAAAGAAAAATACGGTAACGATTTGCCTGAAGAGGTTCGGATTGCATTCAGGGCAAAAAGTGTAAAACTTATGCCTCTGTTAGACATGCTGTCTTTTAATGCACGTACCATATTTTTATTTGCAACAGTACTTTTAAATGTGGTTTGGGTTTATTTCATTTGGGAAATTGTGGTTCTCACAATTATTAAAAAAATTGCCATAAAAAAACACGAAAATTTTTGCAAAACCTTTGAATAAGATAGCTCTGTATGTCCAGTAATATCAAAAAATACCGCGATTATTTTTTTGCACTCGGTGTTGCAATATTATTTTTTATGGCATACAAACTTGGTTTTACCACTATTTTGAATAATATGCGGTTAACCGGTTGGTGGTTCCTGGCAATTTTTGGCATTTGGATTCTGGTTTATTACACTAATGCTTTATCGCTTGCTGTAATTATTAATGTAACAGAGAATAAATCCAATAAAACAACCATCTGGAATTTGCTCAAGCTTACAATAAGTGCTTATGCCATAAACTATATTACCCCTCTGGGCATTGGTGGCGAACCCTATAAAATTCTGGAGTTAAAACAGGATTTGGGTACTCATAAAGCTACATCATCGGTACTGTTGTATGTAATGATGCACTATGTTTCTCATTTTATATTTTGGCTTCTTTCAGTTCCATTATTTATTACAATTGTTCCGGTCATTCCTGCATCCATCAAAATAGTGCTTTGGTCAATTATTGTGGGATCTGTTATTCTAATTTACTCAGGTTTTAAAGTATATAAAAAGGGTATAATAGGAAAAGCAATTGGTTTGGGATGCAAACTGCCTTTTTTCGGAAAGAAAATCTGCTTATTTAAAGAAAAAAATGCTGCTCACATCGATGAAATGGATTTTCTAATTGCCGATCTTTATAATAACAACAAGAAACAATTTTTTATTTCTTTGGGAGTAGAGTTGCTTTCGCGATACATCTCATGTCTCGAAGTTTATTTTATGATCATGCCAATGGGCTTTGACATTACATACATCCAGTCTGTACTGATAGTGTCCTTTGGAACGCTGGTAGCGAATATTTTCTTTTTCTCCCCTATGCAAATGGGCGTTCGCGAAGGCGGATTCGTGTTGGCCGTCAGTGCGCTGGCTATCCCTACAGGGTTAGGTATTCATATCGGTTTGTGTACCCGTATCCGCGAATTGTTTTGGATTATGATTGGTGTAGGTCTGACCAGACTGAAAATAGCAACAAACGGAAAATGAATTTTTGAAAATTCATCTCCCGCAAGTATAGATGCAATAGCGAACGGATGCTAAAACTTATTATTTCAATTTAATCTTAAAAATATTTTCTTTCCGTACAAATATTAGTTGTTATTTCAATTAAATATATAAGACACATAGTAACACTTAGTTAGATATTAATATAAGATTCGACCACATAGTTATTGATGCTTTAGCATCAATATTGTGCTTACAATTTATTGTAAGCAGCTATGTGTACTTCAAATTTTAAAATCTTTCAGTTTTCATATTAATCTATTGTGAACTATGTGTTTATAATTTTAATCCATATAAACTCTATTCAACTAACTATTAAATCATTTTTTAACTTCGTTTTGTGAATTAAAACACAAATAATCAGTGTATTACAAAAACCGGGAATGTGTACGTTTTCTGATTTAATTCAACTCTCAGGATATAGGTACCCTGATTTATATCGCCTGCATAAATTTTATCACCAATGGTTTCTTTTATCAGTGAGCCGCTAATCGAATAAAGTTTTAAATTTGGAACTTCACTGTAAACCCATTTGATATGAATAAATGTCGAAGCCGGATTTGGATAAATGCTAAGATCATCAACAGTTGAATTTTTTACAGAAAGTACGGGTTCGTCGTATATAAGCAAGTTGTCCAACAGAATTTCCGATTTAGCAGAAAAAAGATACTCGTTTTTACGCTCAATTTTCAGACCTGTTAAAGTCCACTCCGAAGGATTCGATAAACTGCTTAATTCCACTTCATGAAATTCCCACCCATAAAAATTCAAATCGCATAATTTCAAATATTGCATGTTTCCCTGCTTCGAAAACTGTAAACTTAGTTCGTTACCTGTCAGGTCACCAAAAATGTGCAAGCCTAAAACTTTATCGTTGTTTACGTTTACGGGATTTAAAAGTCCATACAATGCGCTGCCATTGTTAGCAGAAAATGCAGTGTTTAGTTTGTTTCCGTAAGAACCAAACAGCTTCGTTGATGAAAGCGAAACAACACCTGAGGCAATGCCATAACTTTCCTCGGGATTATATGCCAAGCTGATTTGTTCGAACGGTTGCATTATCTCCGGCATGTTTTTGGCCACATCCGTCGCTTTAAATTTCAATTGAATCGGCTCTACTACTTTCAACCCATCTTCGTCCATCACATCGCCATCCACCACTAAAGTGTATTCTTTACCAGGAACCAGGTTCTGGGTTAAGTTAAAGTAACTCGATCCGTAAGGTGCTGTTACTGTATTGTTTGTTACGGTTCTTGTTGACTTTGCAATAACCGTATTGGTTTCGTCAAGTACTTTTATTGCTGTCGAAAGATTGGTTGTGCTTAGTTTTTTATCAAAAATCAGCCTGAAATACGGATTGTTGTAATACACATTTTTTGCGCCATCATACGGGTACACAGCAATGAGCGATAACCTATTGCGGTTTTTGGTACGGAATTGAAAGCTGAAATCGGAAGTCATACTCAAATTGTCGGGGTGAGAAGCCGATTTTGCCAGTGTAACTGTATAAATGGTGTTTTTTTCGAGTGGTTTGTCCGGTGTAAAACGTAATCGGTAATTGGTGTCTTCCCATGTGAATTTTCCTGAAACAGAAGGACTTATGCTAAATGCGTTTTCGGTACTTTCAGTATCCATATCCCAGTTAAATGTAAGAGTAATAGTTGTTGAAGCATTTACACTGTCGCTAAGAGCAACCTGCGGAGAATAAGCCACAACTTCGGGTGGTGTATTCCGTACACGGTTCAATTTGAAGTTACTATACGATATTTTATTGGCTGATACAGTTACTTCCATTGTTTGTTCGTAATAGCCCTCTTTTTGTGCTTTTACGTGATAAATACCCGGACTGAGATTTTTGAAAACAAACACGCCGTTTTGCAGATTATCTACTGTGTACACTTCACCCGTTTCAATCAATGTAACTTTTGCTCCGTTCAAAGGGAGCATTTCGTCCTGCCCTTTGAGCTTGTAATAAGTAGATTCGAGTTTAATACGGCTGTCGCCAACCATTCCGGCTATATTACCGGTAGGAATAATTCCGCCATTGTAGTACGTACAAAAAGATTTGTAAAAGTTCCAGGCTTCCAGCCATTTATAGTCCATGTTCATAAGCCTGTAAGTTTCAGGAATATAGTCGTGCATCGATCCTTCCGAAATAACTCCGGGAACAGCCAACCCTCGCAATACGCCATAACCATCGCTCCAGCCCATGGCAATTCGGGCAAAAGTTTTATCACCTGTAACACTATAACTCGCCGACCATGTATTTAACTGATTAGCATAAAGATTTTTAGCTATTTCGGTGCTGATAGCACGACTTTTATCGGACAATAATTTCTGAGCCGGGTTGTTCGGATTGTAATTTGGGTAAATGTACGTATCGTTAGGTTCTGCACCATAATGAATCATCAATACATAATTAGCTACCCCATTTCCCGCATTGCTGTGAATGGATAGCATAAAATCAGCATTCGATTGATTGGCAATGGCTACAATCTGGCTCAAAGGTAAATCATCCGCTGTTGTATTGGTTGTACGGGTTATGACTGTTGTCGCGCCCGCAGCATCGAGCATTGATTTCAATTGTAAGCCCTTATCAAGATTGCTTTTCGATTCCCAAAAACCGTTCTGATTACCGGAAGTAAACGGTGCGATGACTACATTACGGTCGTCGCTGTCGTATCCTCCATGACCGGGATTTATGCAAATTTTTACACCGGTGAGGTTTTGGGGATTGATATATCCTACTAGAAAGAATATAAAAAATACTGATAATGAAAGCCTGTTCGACATGATTTATTTTATTGATATTTCTGCAATTCTTAGTTTCCCGTCTAAAGTATTATAGGCTATTTTCGATGCTTCGCCCGAAGCCGTTGGATACATGGCAATTTCATTCGATTCACTTATAACAGTTTTCGTTTTACTGTTCACTGAAATCAACACTACCTTCGAATTTGTAACAACATGACCATCGTCTTTGTCCTGCA
>MWCE01000181.1 GCA_002069895.1 Bacteroidetes bacterium ADurb.Bin234
GAGAGAATCAGCTTGAGCTTGAGCAATAGAATCTTGGATTCTTTGTTCTTCTGCTGCTTTTTCTTCTGCACTAGGTCCACATGATAAAAATACCATTCCTGAAATTGCTAATAATCCGATTAATTTTTTCATTTCTTGTTGTTTTTTTTTATGAATATTAAATTTTGTCTCAGTTGCAAAAGTATGTAATTGTTTAAAATATTTTTCAACTTTTTACAAAATTTATTTCTCTATTATACTGTCGTTTACAATTTATTTGCGTTTTTTTTTAGAAATTAACCGATTTTTTTTGCATTTTTTTGATGCTTTTTAAGAATTTTTGAGTAGTTATTTTTTTTAATATTTTAAATTTTCTTATATATTTAACGTGATATGTTTTTATAAAGACATCAATCGAAAGTGATTTTTTAGTACTTTTGCGGCAATCAATATCATAAATCCTCGAATATGCTAAATCACAGATATTTAATAACAATATTATTATCTTTATTTTCTTTTCAATTAAACGCACAAACATTATCCGACAAATCGTTTATCAGTGTTTTAAGCTGTGGCGAAGGCAACGAACTATATTCCACTTTCGGTCATACGGCTATACGTGTTTATGATTCCTTGCTTCAAACGGATATTGTTTTTAATTACGGCACATTTGATTTTAACACACCGAATTTCTATATTAAGTTCTCTCAAGGTCGCTTGCCTTATATGCTTTCCGTTACCTCTTTTGAAAATTTCGTAGCTGAGTATCGCTATGAAGGTCGATTCGTTTATGAACAGATATTAGCATTATCAACGGAAGAAAAAGAAAATCTTTATAATTTATTGATTGAAAACTATCGTCCTGAAAACAGGTATTATGCTTACGATTTTTTTATGGATAATTGTGCTACCAGAGTCAGAGATATTATAAATAAATCTTTAATCGACAGGACATTTTTCATTGAAACCAATTCCGACACCAATGCCAGTTTCCGGAATTTAATCTATCCTTACCTCGAATCCATGTTATGGTGGCGATTGGGCATTGATATTGTTTTAGGAATGCGTTGCGACCATCATGCCAGCAACACCCAATATATGTTTCTCCCTTATGAACTCATGAATCAGCTGGACACAATTACTATATCAGGTAAACACATTATTGAGAAAAAGACCATGATACTGCCTCAAACAAAGGAACCCCTACCTAAAAGCATATCCCCTACATTGCTTGCATATATTTTATTAGTAATTGTTTTATTTGCAGGCTTTTGGGAATATAAAACAAAAAAATATTTTAAAGTCATTGATATTTTATTATTTTTGGTTTTAAGTCTGCTCTCTTTACTCATATTATATTTGTGGTTTCTCTCGAATCATTACACCACAAAATTCAATTTGAATTTATTATGGGCAAATCCTATGTTTATCTACCTGCTGTTACGTTTACAAAAATCGAATCTTTATATTATCATATTTTTACTTTCCTGTTCCGGCATCGTCCTTTTAGGATTTTGGTTTTTACCTCAAGCATTTAATCCTGCCGTTTTCCCGATTTGTTTGATAATTGTTGTCAGGATGCTACATTTGCTTCGAATTAAAAAGCAAAAAAATTTCAAAGGATAATTTTCATCTGATGAAAGTCGATTGAATAACATAAACTTTTGTTCGTTTATTCCGACTCAAAACTTCCACTTAGAACGGCATTAATCTTAATAAAATCAGCTTCCCTGTTAATGCTTTCAACCGACATAGTATTTACTTTACCAATCACACGGAAAGATTCATCAATCTTAATATTACCCAGGGCTTGTTCTGTTTGCTGTTTGGCATTATCCATTTCCCGCGAAACATCATAGCTTATCTTTGATCGTATGGATGAAAGCAATGTATCATTTAGTAAAAATGCGGCTTTATCGCGTAGCAATTGGTCGGTATTCATATCATAATCCAAATTCTCGGCATATAACATTTTAGTTTGGGGTTGATAAGCTAATTTACCAAGTAAATACAAATCGCCTTTGAGGTTTTTACAGCTTATATTTATTTTAAAAATAAACAATTCTCCCTTAATATCAAGATTTATCGTTTTAATAATAATTTTATTTTTCGATCCGGGTATCACATAACTTGTATGCTCTAATCTTTCTTTGATCTTATTATCAAAATCATTTCTGCTTACAAATACCGGCAAACTCACGGCGAATACATTGTTTGTTGATGATTCATATTTTAAAGGTATCTTATCGACCACAGCAACATCAGGAGGTGTAATTCCGACATGCGATTTGATATTGGTATGCATACACAGATCTAATGCAACAGTTTGGCTATCTATAGATCTAATGGGTGTAGGATAATAATTTTGTATATCGAAAGCAACCCAAACATTTATCGGTTTATCAGATAATAGTAGTGGAGTCTTCAACACTTTACAAAACTTATCCGGTAAGCCGTTTATATTATTCATTGTTTTCAGTTGTTCATCGATCAAAGCATTAATGGGGAATAATTGTTTTTTAATTTTATCCATGGCTATGCTTGCATAATTAATCCTTTTATTAAGGATTTCCAAAGTCGTATGTCGGTCTAAATGAAAAACAGAATCCGTTTCCACTTTTAAATGGCCGTTTTCATCAACACCAAGTTCTATTTGAATTTTAACTACTACTTTATCGTCAAAATCTTTTTGTCGTTTAATAGTTAACACTTTCCACGACACTTTTATGGGACCTATTTTTTCTTTTTCTGTTCTTTCTTCATTCCATTCTACTTTTCCTTTAATCTGTATGGGTACATTCACCCATAATTTGCCCTCATCAGAAAAAAGAAAAATATCTCCGCACCTTTTAACTTCTAATTGCATACTGATGCCATTCCCGACTTTCATTCCCGTTTGTGTATACAAATCATTAGGAATATGGTTATTTATTCTTTCTTCAAATTGCTTAACACCAATTTTCACGGGAACACTTATTGTGGATACAGGCAGTTTTTGCATTGGATGAAAAGGAGTATTCACTTCTGGTGGTTGTGGTTTGAGGGTAACACAAGAAATAAGTAAAAATCCGATAAAAAAAGATAATACTGTTGCTTTCATATTGATAAGTTGAATGTTTGGTGATTAAAATTATTTAAAAAGAAATACACGTACAAATGATAATTACACTCTTTCGCATAGTTTAATAGGGTAATTTTAATGTATTTCAATAAAAATTTCATTGTTAAAGGTTTGTATACAAAAAATTTAATTACGTTGCAAAAGTAATCGTTTTGTTAATATAATGCAAAAAAATATGGAATAAATATAAAAAAAAGAGGAAGTCCATAAAGACTCCCTCCATTTATTGGCTATTCTATACTTCTTTTTTAATAAATTATTCCTTTATTATATGCTTTTTGCAAGGAATTTAATACACCGTTTTTATTTATATGTTTAATTCCTTTGGCCGATACTTTTAGGATAATCCATTCATCCGTTTCGGGTATATAGAATTTCTTTTCTTGTAAATTAGGATAAAATCTTCTTTTGGTTTTTATATTGGAATGTGAAACATTATTTCCCACCATTACTCTTTTTCCCGTGATTGTACAAATTCTCGACATATCGCTTACGTATTTAAAATTATCTTCGCTGTTTTAGCATTTTTTCAGGTGTGCAAAAATACACAATTATCGAATATATTTATATTGATTTCTTATATTTTTTTTGTTTTTTGTTATTCTTTATAAACAGCTATTTATCAACAACAATTAAATATATGAAATGAAAATATTTTTACAATATAAAATTTACTTTATATTAGTAACAACATTGAATGCTTCTTATTTCATCATTTCGGTGAAATATTTATAGAAATAAGGAATGGTTTCAATCCCTTTAAAGAAATGATTGAGGGGGTAATTTTCATTGGGAGAATGTATGGCATCGGAACCTAAGCCGAATCCCATCAGAATGGATTTTATTCCCAATATCTTTTCAAAACCGGCAATAATAGGTATACTTCCGCCGCTGCGGGTTGGAATGGGTAGTTTGCCGTAAGTTGCTTCAAATGCTTTTTCGGCTGCTTTATATGCCGGCAAATTGATAGGAGCCACATAACTATCGCCTCCATGTAGAAATTCCACCTCCACTTTTACACAAGAAGGAGCGATGGAATTAAAATAATCTACAAATTGCCGACCGATTTTTTGATAATCTTGATTGGGCACCAAACGGGTTGATATTTTGGCATGAGCTTCGGAAGGGATAACGGTTTTGGCACCTTCACCTGTATAACCACCCCAAATGCCGCAAATATCAAAGGTAGGACGAATGCCGGTACGTTCATGGGTGGCATATCCTTTTTCGCCGCATACTTCATCAATATCCAATTCTTTTTTATATGCTTCCAAATTAAAAGGTGCTTTGGCCATAAGTTCGCGCTCGTAGTCCGACACTTCAACAACATCATCATAGAAATGCGGAATGGTAATGTGACGGTTTTCATCCATCATACCTGCAATCATTTCACATAATATATTGATAGGATTGGCAACGGCACCTCCATATAATCCGGAATGTAAATCACGATTGGCTCCTGTTACTTTCACTTGCCAATAGCTCAAACCGCGTAAACCGGTCGTAATGGAAGGCACATCACTCGCCAGCATACCTGTGTCGGAAACCAAAATAACATCGGCTTTCAATAAGTCCTTATGAGTTCTGCAAAATTCATAAAGGTTGGGAGAACCTATCTCTTCTTCTCCTTCAAACATAAACTTCACATTACAGGGCAATTGATTTGTTTTAACCATAAACTCAAAAGCTTTAGCATGCATAAACGACTGACCTTTGTCATCATCGGCCCCGCGTGCCCATATTTTGCCGTCTCTGATTTCAGCTTCGAAAGGCGGACTGTTCCACAACTCAACAGGATCAACAGGCATAACATCATAATGCGCATATACCAATACGGTCGGTTTATCGGCTCCGATTGTCTTTTCGGCATATACAACAGGATTACCGGCCGTAGGCATGATGTTACAACGGTCGACACCCGCTTCGAGTAAAAACTTTTTCCATAATTCGGCACATCGCAACATATCGGGTTTGTGATCGCTAAGGGAGCTGATAGAAGGGATGTGTATCAATTCGAATAATTCTTTTAAAAACCTGTCTTTGTTAGCTTCGATATATGTTTTTATATCTTTCATTTCTTTTATATTAAATAATTATTATATGATTTTCAGGTGCTTAATACCAATAGGTCTCACCATTGGAAGCATATTTGTATGTTTGCATAATTCTATTGTTTTCTTCTTCACTTTCGATACCTACCATTTTCATCATTATCATACGGCAGCGATCACGTAATTCTTCCACTGCATGTGGCATATCCAACTCATAATCGGCATATTGCAATTCTCCGACATGAATGGTTATCAAAGGCTCTTTGTTTTTAAACAGGGCATATATACCTTTGGGCTGACGATAAGAAAATGCTAAAGGTAGAATCGGAACTTTATTTTTATATGCAAACATAAAAGCACCTTTCTTAAACGGTCGTATGGGAACATAATAGAACCACATACTTGCTTCAGGATAAACATGAAGCCAGCGTTTTTCGCGTATAACATCATGCATGGCTTCGGCAAATTTTAATTTGGCACGATTGCTTTTAGGAATAGGGATCACTCCACAGTAACGATATAAGGCACGGTTAACACTACTCATATTTACTCGCCAAGTAGGTGTTTCGGCTTTGCGGGGAAACAACACGGAATGCAAAACAATATAATCCCAGTATAATACATGATTGGAAATGGAAATAAAGCCTCCTTTTAATATGTTTTTATAGGCCTTAAGGTGTTCTTTACCTTCCACTTTCAATCCAAAACGTAGGGAGGCTACCGGTAAAGCAACCAAATTAAAAATAATCCTAAACCAAAAACGTTTAAATCGAAACGCAAAACTCCTATCCCTATAAGGATAATGCTCGTCAAACACATCCTTATATTTCTTTTTCACTTTTATCATGTGGTCGTCAATA
>MWCE01000182.1 GCA_002069895.1 Bacteroidetes bacterium ADurb.Bin234
GATATACTTACCTTCCCCTTTATAGGAGGATGTCGGTATGGGTTTCCATGTGGAACTCATGGTGTTTTCACGGTACTCAATCCGGCACATATCACTGCTTGCCACCTTACATATCTGACTAAACATCAAATAAGCATATCCATAGCCGCTAAAATCATACAAAGGGGAAGTAAGGACAACCGTATCGCCCTGATTTCCTATAGGTACATAACCATGATAGGAGGCATGACCTCCGGCATACAAATTGGTGTCGGCTTCCCAGTACGCAGAGGGTGTGATGGTCCAGCCCGATAAGGGATTTTCGAAGGCCTCATCAACTAAAGTTACAATTTGTGCTTGACTAATTGTGAAGCAGATTAAAGATAATAATGTAAAAATTACTCGTTTCATGTGTTAAAGTTTTTGTTATTTATTTTTCATTTGTGATAAATACATATAGCCAATTTTTTGCTCGCAAATCTAATGTATTTTTCAGCTTATTTTTGTTTTTTAACAATTTTTAACATTCCATAAGTATCATTTAACAATTTAATAATATGGAAATTATAATATATTAACTTCTTCCGTTTACTTCTACATCAACAATAGTATATATCCTTATTTATTATGGGATTTCATTTTAACATTATTTAAGAAATGCTTTGTTTTTTGTTAGATATAATGAGTGAAAAATAGACATATTTTATATAATATCTGTTAAAACATAAAAAAGCCGTTTTTGGCGGAAAAAAGCGCGGGTGGAATTAACGGATTTTGGAAGGAAAAGAGAAAAAATGATGAATTATAAATGATGAATGAAGCTACGGCAATGCGGTTGTTTTTGTCGTTCGTGTCATTTTGACTTGTCCTGATATAAGAGGACTGATTAATGACTAATATATGGATTAAATCTTTTTTTTGAGGTGCTATTATTTTTGTGGAAAGCAAAAAATATTTATATCCGTCTTTATGTAATTAGTCAATTTCACGTACATTTGCAAAAAATAAAATTATTAGTCATAGAAAAATATAAACTTGTCCTAATTACATAAACCATCTTATAATTCGTAATTATATGACTTTCGCAGGCAAGAATTAACAAACCGACATAAGTCCTATTATATCAAAAAAAAGAACTATCCTTGCGGATAGTTCTCCAAATAAAGTCATGAAATATTTTTTATTTTACTTCTTCAAAATCCACGTCGGTAACGGGTTCATCTTTTTTCGGTTCTCCGCTTTCAGGTTCCGGACCGGCTTGTTGTGATTGCGATTGTTGATTTTGAGCGTTATACATTTCCTGAGATATGCTTTGCCATAACTGATTCATTTCGTTCATGGCAGCATCAATACCCGCAAAATCTTTGTTTTTATGTGCTTCTTTTAAACTTCCCAATACGTTTTCGATAGAGGCCTTTTTGTCGGCGGGAATTTTGTCACCGTATTCTTTCAATTGTTTTTCGGTATTGAAAATCATGGCATCGGCGGTATTAAGTTTATCCACTTCTTCTTTCAATTTCTTATCGGCTTCGGCATTGGCGGCGGCTTCGTTTTTCATTTTTTCGATTTCGCTGTCGGTTAATCCGGAAGATGCTTCGATACGGATTTTTTGTTCTTTACCGGTAGCTTTGTCTTTAGCGGTAACGTTCAGTATGCCGTTGGAGTCGATGTCGAAAGTAACTTCAATTTGAGGCACTCCGCGCGGGGCCGGCATAATGCCGTCAAGGTGGAAGCGTCCGATACTCTTGTTTCCGTTGGCCATAGGACGTTCTCCTTGCAACACATGTATTTCGACCGATGTTTGATTGTCGGCGGCTGTCGAGAATACCTCCGATTTCTTTGTCGGGATGGTGGTATTGGCTTCGATCAAACGGGTCATCACGCCACCCAATGTTTCTATTCCCAATGAAAGAGGTGTTACGTCTAACAACAACACGTCTTTCACTTCGCCGGTAAGCACACCGCCTTGGATAGCTGCTCCTACGGCCACTACTTCGTCGGGATTCACACCTTTGGAAGGGGTTTTGCTGAAGAAATCTTCCACAATTTTTTGGATAGCAGGTATACGGGTTGAGCCACCTACTAAAATCACTTCGTTGATATCGGATGCTTTAAGTCCGGCATCGCTCAAAGCTTTTTTGCATGGTTCGATGGTTGCTCGAATCAAATGATCGCAAAGTTGTTCGAATTTGGCACGGCTTAAGGATTTCACCAAATGTTTGGGAACCCCGTCGACGGGCATGATATAAGGTAAATTTATTTCTGTTGAAGAAGCACTCGAGAGTTCGATTTTGGCTTTTTCGGCCGCTTCTTTCAATCGTTGATGTGCCATAGGGTCTTTTCGTAGGTCGATGTTATATTCCGATTGGAATTCTTGTGCGAGCCAGTCGATGATAACATGGTCGAAGTCGTCGCCGCCGAGGTGGGTATCGCCATTGGTAGATTTCACTTCAAACACGCCGTCGCCCAATTCTAAGATTGATATGTCGAAAGTACCACCGCCGAGGTCAAAAACAGCCACTTTCATATCCGACATTTTCTTATCCAATCCGTAGGCCAAAGCGGCAGCGGTGGGTTCGTTGATGATGCGTTTAACCGTTAATCCGGCAATTTCTCCGGCTTCTTTGGTTGCCTGACGTTGCGAATCGCTGAAATAGGCCGGAACGGTAATAACGGCTTCGGTAACTTCTTGACCCAAATAATCTTCAGCTGTTTTCTTCATCTTTTGAAGAACCATAGCTGATATTTCTTGCGGTGTGTATAAACGATCGTCAATTTTCACTCTTGGAGTATTGTTATCGCCTTTCACTACCGTATAACTCATACGTTTAACTTCTTTATCTACTCTGTCAAAGGTTTCTCCCATGAAACGTTTAATGGAAGAAACGGTTTTTTTTGGATTGGTAACCGCTTGACGTTTGGCCGGATCGCCGATTTTACGTTCTCCGTTATCCAAAAAACCCACAATAGACGGAGTGGTTCTGTTTCCTTCGCTGTTGGGGATAACCACAGGTTCGTTCCCTTCCATCACGGCCACGCATGAATTAGTGGTTCCCAAATCAATTCCAATTATTTTTCCCATTATTTTATCTTTTTTAATTTTTTAATCAATAAATATATATGTGTTTAATTTCCTTTGCATTTTGTCAATCATTATGCCAAAAAATCCAAGCAAGTGTTTTAATGGCTATATTACAATAAAACAATGAATTAAGAAATGCTTTAATTCTGCCAAATCCTCATACGTTCTGACAAAAAGGCAGAAATGTAAATGAAAGAGATGAAAAAAAATCGAAGAATGCCACTACTTGCATGGATATATTTATTGTTGTTTTGCCCTTGATTATTTATGTTAATTTATAGACAATAAGATAGTTCTCAATCATTCATTGCGTTGTATAACAATTTGAGTCTTTATTTTCGTAATTTGTAATTATTAATGGCTATGTTCTATAATAAGTAAGTAAAAAAGCGATATAGTTGCAGCATGAAAATAAAAGAATTAGGGAAAGGGATTTTCGAAAGCAAAAAACGAGGCATCAGTGATGAGAAGATAGCTGTAATTATCAGTGCGGATAGAAGAGGAATATATCCAGTGCAACCGTCCTTTTGTAGATTTGTGTTTGATTACTGACTTTCATAACAAAATATTTAGTCATCCCGTTTTCATTTGGAACTGCACAGTAATACTTTTCTTCCGGATGTCCTGGTTTTGATTTTACAATTATTTTTACTTTAATTCCCATAATTATTAGATATTTAATGTTT
>MWCE01000183.1 GCA_002069895.1 Bacteroidetes bacterium ADurb.Bin234
CTTTACAATCTTCTTGCAATAAATAACTTATCATTAAAGCCGTGGTTTCGTGATGAGCCGTACCAAACGACATTTTAGGTTCAACCAAAATATCATAGGCAACATCCTTACGCACTTCATGAAAAGGCGCATGGATATAACATTGGTTTTCGATAAGTACTGGTTCATAATTACTTTCCCAAACGGCGTTCCAATTTTGATCCTCAATTTCCGAAATCTCATACCGGTAGGTAAAACCGGCATCTTCGGGGATAGGAAGCATCTCTAATAGCTCTTTCTTGAAATCTTTTTTAGGGACATAAGCCATCACACCTTCTTCAAACTCCATAAAACTCTCACAGCCTATGTCGGCCAACAGAGCCACCAATACCTCACTACCGGCTTCCAGCGGTTGAACATAACACTTTATTTCTACGTATTGCATTACAATCTTCAGTTAATTTTTTTTGCAAAAGTACCTTATTCTTTCATATAAAATTTATTCGATTGTAATTTTTGTTTGTAGGGAAATGACATACCGTATCCCCACAACACCACAATATGTTAAACCCCACAAATCAGGTTTTCTTTTTCTTTTTTAATTTAATTTGGGCGTGCCCCCTGACGGGGTCGGGCTTTCCGCTACAAGTCCTCGTTCGCTCATGGGTATGAGAAAATCCTCCCGCTACATATAGGGACATGACATGTCGTGTCCCTACAATTATTAAACCACGCTCACTGTGGGCTTTCCGCTTCAATCCCTCACGCAAGCTCTTCGCCGGCGCCATTACAAAACATCACCTGCATGTTTCTTGGATACAATATGTTAATACGTAGGACACGTGAGACATAAATGCCATCCAATAAATAAAAAAGAAAAATTAAATTTGTGGCAGGGCGCTGAAATATTGACAGCTTATAGTTTTATTCAACGCACTGAAAACCTGATAACTGATAACTGATAACTGATAACTGATAACTTTTTAACCGAAGAGAAGGTGGCATACCTACGGCATGCCCGTTTTACCCTTACCCCTTTCTTCTACCGAGCGAAACATTCCTAACGGAATGCCATTTTGTAACACCAACCGGATCCTCGTAGAGACGTTGCATGCAACGTCTCTACAATTTTTTAAACCCCGTAGGGGTGACATTTTTATATGTTTTATATTTATTTATAACATATTAATCTAAATCTAACAAATAAAAAAACGGATTTTAAACGTTTGATTTATAACGCCTAAGGTGAGTTTGTTGTTTGGGAGCGCTCCCAAACAACAGGTTCTCCTTATTCCTTTTTAGGGAAACCTTATTCATTGAAAATGTATGCTTTAATTTTAATTTTTCATTGTTTATAAAAATAAAATTGCCGGATAAATGATGCTATTGATTATCTTAGCTTTACTTCCTTACAATCTGAATCCTGTAACTTTTTTCGTAAAATAGTGTTTATCCAATAAAATTTGTTTTGAAAATTGTTGATATATTAAAAAATTATGTCTAATTTTGCCAGCGAAAAGAAACATTATTTTTTAACTAAAAATATAAGAAAATGAAAAAAATACTTTTATTTTTAACAGTAATATCCTTTAACTTATGTAGTTATGCAGGATATGTAAAAATCAATGCACAAAATTATAACTTGCATGCCAATTCAACTTTTGCCATTAATTCATTATCTCAAGAATTTATAGCTGCCGTTAGTGCTAAAGATGCTCCTAATTTATCTTACGATAAAATCGTAATTACAAAAACGGATGTGTATTTCAATCCTATTCAGTCTGCTGTGTTTTTTATTGAACCCGATGCTCAAATTATTGTACATGATATTATAGTAAAGGAAGACCCCAAATCAAGTTTTGGAACAATTATTTTACTTTGTGGAGAAATTAATGGAAAAGCCTTTGTTTTTAAGGTAGATTATGATTTAGATCCCTCTACTACCGAATTTTATAAGTATAATTCGGAAACCGTTTTTTACTCAATAGAAGCTATTATAGATTTAAATAAGATTATTGTTTGCGGTAGAGATAATAATGGAAACGGTATAATTTCTTCATTAGAGTATTCAAATATGACTAATCCTCATCAGATATTGCCTTTTTCAGGATATGAATTTCATAAGGTAACATGGTTATATGACGAACAATTTGTTGTTTCAGGAATTCATCGGGATGAACAAAAATGTGGCTTTATTTGTGTAGATATTAATAATCTCAATAATAATAGCGGGCTATATTGGTTTCAACAATCTACAACACCCGATTCTTATTGTGTTACAACACCCGATCCAAACAATCCATATCAATTTTATGTGGCATATTCTGATAATGATATTATTTATTCTTTTCTTGCCGATAATTCGGGGGTGTTAAGTAATGTTAATGAGATTCATTATCAGGGCGTTTTGCATTTAAAAGATATCGCTTGCTTTCCCGATCGATTCGGTTTTGTCGGATATGAATCAAGCAATGCGGTTGGGCCACTTGCCAATGCTTCTTTTCTTGTTACTTGTGATTTAGCTTTTAACAATCTTATGTATTTTGAAAATTATGTGCAAGGAGTTCAACATGAATTACATAAAATAAAAGTTTTTAATAACTTATTCTACTGTGGTGGAGTATGGGATGATGTGGGAACAGGAATCACTCACAATGTGGCAAGATTTTTCTTTGTTTATGAAAATTTAACAGAAGATTGTCATAGAATTGAATATCCTGATTATAATCAAAGTAATATCAATATAAATGTCGACCTTTCTGATTATTATGAAAATGATTGTTCGTCTATAGATGTAGAAGGAGAAGAAATAGAGTCCTTTATAACTGATCAGTGTGATAATCCAATAGATCCTTTTAATGCAAAATCCTTTAATTCTCTTTTGAATATTGAAAAAGCATCTGTAAAAGAAAACAACATTTTTCTTTCTCCCAATCCGGCGAATGATTGGATAGAGGTACGACTTAATGGGAAAGTTTTAAACAACGGAAAGATAGAAATCTATAATTTGCAAGGCAAATTGTTATTTATGCAAGACATTGTAGATGAAACAACTTCTATTGATATCTCATCTTATGCCGAAGGGATGTATTTATTTAAAATACAAAACAATCAGCAACATATCAAGACATTAAAAGTTATTATAAATCGATAAAAAAAATTAATATGAGAACAATAAAATTAACATTAAGCATTATTATCCTATTTATCTCATTTAGTGCAGTAAAAGCTCAATCTTCTTTGCCTCGCGTTACTTTTACTTTTACTACGACCAGTGATACGCTCTTTGTAGGTTTGAAAACAAATGCAGACAGTACACTTGTTTATTTTTACAGGGAAGATAGCCTTGGGAATGCCATAGATACGCTAATGCAAACACTTACAAAGTACACTAAAAATTTTAGTATTCCCATGATAAGTAAGCGTGTAACGATTGCCGGAGAAATAAGTTATTTAGTTAATGTAGCTAAAGCATACCGAGATTTTTATAATATAATTTCCATTGACGCAAGCAATCATACTACCTTAAACGAACTAAAACTTCATTCACTGCCGCCGGCAAACGAAATACTCTTTGTTGACATTAGTAATTGTTTAGCATTAAGGAATTTAGAATTATTATATAACAATCTTACTTTTCAAAGTTTAAAGTTTGACGGTTGTACGAATTTAGAATCTTTCGTGCTTACAGGCAATCCCTTGTTAGATTCTTTAGATGTAAGTTTTTGTGTTTCTTTAAAATATCTTACTGCATATAATAATAATTTAAGATATGTAAAATTAAATGACAGCATTGAACTAGTTAATTGTAAAAATAATCAACTTACACATTTGCAAGTAGAAGGACTTCAGAAATTAAAGACATTAAACATAGAAGATAATTTATTCACTTCTTTCGAGCTAATCGACAACCCTTCTCTTCAAGCTTTGTGGATATCTAATAATCAATTGCAACATTTGAAAGTGGATAATCTTCCGAAAATGTTACAATTGTTAATAAGTAATAATTTATTAACCGGTTTGGATATTCGAGGCGATACAAGTTTACATACCATTGAATGTTATGGAAATCCATTAAGTGCGTGTGCTTTGGATTCAATATTTAAAACATTACCTGATTGGAACGGGTGGATTCAAGGAGATATTTATATTGTAAATGATACGAATGAGTGTTTAGGCTCGTCTTCCTGTCATAGCGACATTGCTATTGCACGAAATTGGAAGGTACTTAATAAAAAAGGTTCATCAACATACACAGGCGATGGCAGTGGTTGTTGCAGCCATATTATGGCATTCGGACTTCAAGCAAGTAATATCACCACTCATTCGGCACAAATTTCATGGATTGATACTTCATTTCACTCTTCGTGGGAGATTTCCATTCAAAAGGAGAATGTACCGGCAGGGACAAAATTAGTGAATAATAATCCGTATATTTTAAGTAATTTAAGTCCTCAAACTACTTACCATGTATCACTCCGAGCTGTCTGTCCGGATGGATCACTTTGGAGCGACACCCTTACTTTTAGCACGCTAATGGACGTCGGCATAACGAATATTGTTTATCCTACACCGGATAGCTGTCATCATGCCAATAGTTCCATCTCCCTACAGCTTACACTATTTAACCAAAGTCAAAACGAACTTTCCAATCTCGGTGTTTATGCCAATATTGACAGTGCCGGTCAAATCATAGATCATTTGCAAGAAAATATTCCCGCCTTATCCGTCGGAGAAGCTATCCCATTTACATTTAACATCCCTTATAATGCGCCTCATGTATCAGATTATATGATAAAAGTTTATCTTGATGCCGTAGTGGGAGACAACAACCGCACAAACGATACCATAAGCAATTGGGCTTGTGTTGACAATGTAAGTATTAAAGAAAGCTCCCCCTCTACAGCCGATGTCACGCTATCGCCTAATCCATGTATTGATCGTATCGACTTGGAAATTAAAGATATGAATTTACAAAACACGCTCTTGGAAATCTATGATTTACACGGGAAATTAATACATACTCAATGTATTATAAATAAAACAACTTCTATCGACATTTCATCTTTTGCCGAAGGGATGTATTTCTTTAAAATACAAAATAATCAGCAAGCTATCAAGATAATAAAAGTTATTAAAAATCAATAAAAAAGGAATAACACAAGTTATTTCCCTTTTTTAATTATAAAATATTAATCGTTCTTGATGCAGGTTTCAGCAGCATTAATGATTTCAATGAAATCTTCGACTTTAAGAGAGGCACCGCCGATTAATCCTCCGTCAACATCTTGGCAAGAGAAAAGCTCAAGGGCGTTTTTGCTGTTACAACTTCCTCCGTATAAAATATAAGCATTATATGCTTTTTCCGTACCATACTTGGCTTCAATCAGGCCACGGATAAAGGCATGCATTTCCTGAGCTTGCTGCGGACTGGCCGTTCTACCGGTGCCAATAGCCCAAACAGGTTCATACGCTATAACAACACGCTCGAATTCTTTGGCATCTAAATGAAACAATCCGGCGGTTAATTGCTTTTCCACTACTTGAAAGTGTTGATTGGCTTCGCGTTCAGCCAATTGTTCTCCTATGCAGAAAATGGGTATGATATCTTCTTCTAACAAACGTTTGACTTTTTTAGCCAATACCTCATCGGTTTCTTTGAAATAAGCCCTGCGTTCGGAATGGCCCACAATGCAAAAATCGGCACCTGCCGATTTAATCATAGCGGCACTTATTTCGCCCGTAAAAGCTCCGGCTTTTTCATCACTCACATTTTGTGCCCCTACCGAAAAATTGCTTTCTTCCGATACGTCGGCGGCCATTTCCAAATAAGGAAAAGGTGGACAAATCACCACATCGGTCTCCAAAGGCATATCATCCAGTCCTTCGGCTATTGCCACCAGTAGTTCTTCCGCTTCGGGAAAGGTTTTGTTCATTTTCCAGTTTCCGGCTACAATCTTATTTTTCATATCTTTATTATTTATTTTATGTTTATAAAAATAAAAATGGCTTAATAAAATATTAAACCACTTTATTTATAATATTTTAATTGAAAGTCTTAAAAAGGTTTGGCAGGTGCTGTTGTTTCGATTGGACTTTGTGTTTTTTCGGGTAAGGTTTCTGCCGGTTTTGCCGATACATTCCCTTTGATAAACAGTTCTA
>MWCE01000184.1 GCA_002069895.1 Bacteroidetes bacterium ADurb.Bin234
GTTTCGGTATCCACTTTTAAAAGAAAAAAAATATTAGACATCCCAAAATCAATTAAATATGTTATCCCTGTTGTCTTGGGTTCTTTAATAGGCAGCAATATAGTGCTTACAATAAATGAAGTCCTTTTCAATTATTTTTTCATTTCCGTTATTCTGCTAATGGTGCTTGTTATACTTATCAAACCCCAATTGTGGCTTAAAGAAAATCCAGTGAAGATAAATCGTCCGATGCATATTATTCATTGGATATTATATTTTATAATAGGCGTTTACGGCGGTTTCATTCACGTTGGTATAGGTTATTTTTTACTGGCCATGCTGGTATTAACGGGTGGATATGATTTAATAAAAGCCAATGCCATTAAAAATTTAGTAGTATTAATATATATACCTTTTTCATTGATAGTTTTTATTATTCATGATCAAGTTCGTTACGATTACGCATTAATTCATGCCATAGGAAATGTTGTCGGCGCTTTCATTGCCTCCAATTGGGCATCGAATATGGGAAATAAGTTTATACGCTATATATTGATTTTACTATTATTAGTATCTTGTATTCAAGCCTTAAACTTCTTCGATTTAGTTGATTTCTTTCAAATATTCATACCAAAAAAATAATTTATTTTTTTTTAATTAATATCAATTAACATAAAAAAATATTGTACTTTTGCTACAGTTTAAAGTCGTATAAAATAAATTTGAAATAATTTGAAAAGAAAATGTATTTCTTTTTGATAATCGAAAAGTAGTTAGATTCAATTATGAAACCTTTATTATTATTATCAGTCTTATTAGTTATTTTTCAAAACACGTTTTCTTTTAGTAATTTAAAAGATAAAAACGATTACGTTGGAACCGATTTTAACCAATTAAATCTACCTAAGAATTACAATCTTAATATTTTAGATAAAAAATGGTCTCCAAACGATTTACGTTTAGACAGTATTTATCTTCTTACATTTCGTAGGAATCTGGAAAATGTGATAGAAGAATCGTCACGAAATCCTTATTCGGGCCGAAATTCGCGTAAACCTACTTACAAAGCAGCTATTAAATTAAATATGCTTATTTTAACGGGGGTTATAAGTCCGAGTCTTGAATTTCGCATGGGAAATAATTTTTCCTTTCAAGCGAATTTTGTCGGAGTACATAGTCCCAACGGATATGTTTTTTCCAATAAACCCATGCGATTATATATGGGTTTTATCGAATTCAGGTATTATCCGATAGAAACATTCAAGGGTTTTTTCTTTGGTATAAATGCAGGGGCAGGATTCTATAATATGTCCCGCGCCATCATTCCAAATTATTGGATGGAAGAACACAATAATGTGTTACATAAAGGATGGAATATAATGGGCGGCGGTTCATTGGGTTGGGCTTTCCCTATCGGTGATGTATTTGCCATAGAACCTTTTGTTTCAACAGGATTCACACACGCCCAATGGCAAAATTATGTAGATGAAACTTTGGTGTCGGAAACTCAAAAAACCAGAAATCAATACATTTTTGCTTATAATGGTGGTATTAACGTGGTTTATAAATTTTTACCCGTGAGTTATAGCTTTTCAAACCATTACAAACAAAATCATTTCGGTTCGAGATACAATAAATCTGTATATAAAAGATTTAATAAAGTGTCGCGCAATCGCTACTAATTCATTAGGTGAAATTTTTAATATTATAATGTTTTTGATTTATAATATAATTTAGCTCTCAAACTATATTTGACACCCTGTTTATTAAATTGATAAAAATAACATATTTGAAAATTAAAACTATATTTTGATTCAATAAAATAAACAACAAAAAATGAGTTAATTTAAAACTTATATTATGAGAATAAAACATTAATGTTTGTGAAAAAAATAAGAAATTATTAAGTAGTTATTAACAAAAAGACGTTTAAAAAACATAATAAAAATACTATAATATGCTTGTTATATGTAATATTTTTGCAAAATAATAAACTTTATGTTTAATTATTACGTATAATGATTGTATTTTTTAATTAAAAAGAGATAATA
The DNA here is from genome assembly GCA_002069895.1 of Bacteroidetes bacterium ADurb.Bin234. Taxonomy (GTDB): domain Bacteria; phylum Bacteroidota; class Bacteroidia; order Bacteroidales; family WCHB1-69; genus UBA5266. The sequence goes on from MWCE01000184.1 coordinate 2,031, forward strand.
TTTAATATAATTATATGAGAACGAGAAGAATAATATCAATTCTAATATTTAGTATTTGTATCGTATCTTTGTCAAATTGCCAACTGAAAAAAATGGTAAAGAAACAAGATCAGGTAACACACAATGCTAAACCTACAGCAGTTGAATCGAGAGGAGGAAAATCAACCATAGCCATTAAAGGAACATTTCCCGAAAAATATTTTGCCAAAAAAGCTACCATGACCATTACTCCTGCCATTAAAAACTATAATGGTGAGATTAAACAATTAACCCCTATCGATTTTCAAGGCGAAAAAGCTGATGGTAAAGGACAAATAATAAATTATAAAGAAGGTTCAGGTTTTAATTCCGTTCAAAACATACCTTATGACCCCGCATTCGGAAAAAGTATTTTAGTTCTAAATTCAACCGTAAAGAAAGGGGAAAAAGAAATTAAACTCAACGAAAAAGAAATAGGGGAAGTGAATATGTCGACTAAACGTCAAGATATCGACCCAAAATTAGTCTATAAGAACCAAACATCGGACGGAACAAATTATTATTTCTCCGAACATAATTATATTCCTAATAATTTGGTTGTTAAAACGGCCACTATATTTTTCGATTTTAACAGTGATAAACTGAATTGGAATCTTCCTTTTAACCAAAAAGAAGAGAACAAACAAGCTTTGTCCGAATTATTTCCTTTTTTGATGGATTATGATTCAATTCAATCAATTGATATAGAAGGATGGGCTTCGCCCGAAGGGGAATTACGACGAAACCAACAACTGTCGAATAATCGTTCCCTTGTCGGGAAAAAATGGTTTGAAAAAGAATTGGAATCATATTTAAAAAAGCAATCAAAAGAAACTAAATCTTTTATGAAAAGATTAACTTATAAACTCTATGACAAAGGAGAGGATTGGGACGGTTTCATAAATGCATTGAAAAACGCTAATATTGAAGATAAAGACAAAATCATCAATGTGATTCAATCGCAAGCAACAAAAATTCAAAAAGAACAACAAATACAAAACATGATTGCTATCTACGACGAAATTGATCAAAAAATACTGCCTTGTTTGCGTCGTTCTTATTTTAAAATTTCATGTGTTGAGAATTTAAGAACGGATGAAGAAATCATGAGATTGGTTAATATTTCACCCGATTCTTTAACGAAAAATGAATTGTTATATGCCGCTTCTTTAACCAACGATATGGAAATGAAGAAAAAAATCTTTTCGAAAGCCATTGAACTACATCCCGAGGATTATAGAGGTTACAACGATTTAGCTTGTATTAAAGTAGCCGAAGGGAAAACCGACGAAGCTAAAAAATTATTTGAAAATGCCAACGTATTAAAATCAAATAATGATGTGGTCCTTAATAATCTTGGTATTATGTCCTATCAAGATAAAGATTATGGAAAATCCGAAAAATATTTCAACGAATCACAAAAAGCCGGAATGGATCAAAGCAAAAATTTGGCTTTGGTGAAAGATACTATCTATACCATTGACTATCAAACTAAACCGGATATAGAAGAAACAGCAAACGATGATAAAACAAAAAAGCAAAAAAGCGAAGATGACATTAATATGGCAATTAAAGTCAATGCTTTAACACTCATCGGTGCTCCCGGATTAGCTTATGAACTTAAATTGTCTAAGCATTTTTCAGCTCAAATAGAAGCAGCAGGTACTTATTATCCGAATGGATTTTTGGGAACTCAAAAACCTATCAGTTTAATTATGGGATTCCTTCAAGCCAGGTATTATCCCAAAGAAGTTTTTAAAGGATTCTTTGTTGGTGTGAATGTTGGTTTCGGTTATTATAATATGACAAGAGCCATTATCCCTAATTATTGGCATGAAAAATCTAACGGTAATAATCACAAAGGTTGGAATATTATGACAGGTTTGAGTTTAGGTTGGGCATTTCCGATTAAAAAACATTGGGGTATAGAGCCTTTCGTTAGTACGGGATATACTTATGCCAAATTCCATGACAATTATATAGCAAACACTAAAACTTCATTTAATAAAACTCTCCACGTCTATGCATTTGCATATAATGGTGGCGTGTATTTCTACTATAAATTTTAACGATTAAAAGATTGATTGTATAATAATAAAAAAAGACATCTTTGAAAGGATGTCTTTTTTTATTTCATAAAAACCTTGTCGAGTTTTGTTTCAATAAAATATACCCATCGCATAGGGGCGATTACTAAAAAAGGGATTGCTATACGGTTAATAAATCCGGGCGTGAGGGCGGCTTTGCAATTAAACATTGCTTTAAGGGCTTTTTTTGCCAAGATTTTGGGAGGCATCATAATGTGAAGTCGCAATGCCAATGATTGATATTTAGGAGAAAGCCTGTATAAATTCGTATCGATGGCTCCGGGTGTTACTGTCGTTACCGATACATTGTGTTTGATTAACTCATAACGTATGGCCAAGGAGAAATCTCTGATATATCGTTTGGTTGATGCATATAAAGCAATCTTAGGATAAGCCATCCATCCCGATAATGAAGACATATTAAGGATATAACCCTTCTTACGTTCTCTCATTTCATTGCCGAAATATCGACACATCAAACTTAAACCGGTGATATGAAGTTGTATTAAATTCCTGATTTTTTCCACGTTGCTTTGAACCATATCTCCCGAAATATAAAATCCTGCATTATTGATGAGTATTTCCACTTCCATTTTGTTTTCTTTGCAAAAAAGAAACACCTTCCCGGCCGACTCGGGTTTTGATAAGTCCATATAAAGCGGAATAGCTTTTGTATTGTATTGTGCTTTGATTAGCTCACATTTCTCTTTTAACAATTCTTCTTGATTACTTACCATTATCGTATGATATCCTTTTTCGGCTAATAGTTTAGTAAACTCCCAGCCTATACCTGAACTTGCTCCGCTTATCAAAGCATATCTTTTTTCGCTATTCATGGTTTAAGTATTTATTCTTTTGTTCATACTTTGAGTCGGTTTCGTTAGCAAACAAGGAAGTATGATTAAATAACCAAGCCACACAAAAACGAGGAAGTAAATGAATCATGTAAATCAATAAACAATTCACCCAACCGGGCGTAATGTATGTTTTTCCTTTAAACATGGCATTTAAACCTTTTTCAGCTACTTTGCGTGCATTCATCATTAAACCGAAACGCATGGCCAATAGTATAAATTTTCCCCTATTATCAAAGAAATCCGTTTCAACGCCACCGGGACATAAATCGGTTACCTTCACATTAAAAGGTTTTAATTCGGCCGCTATTGCTTTCGAGAAACTATGCAAATAGCGTTTGGATGCGGCATACAATGATAGGGTAGGAAAGGGTGTATAGGCAGTTAATGATGAGACAATTAAAATATGTCCGCCACCTTTTTTTTTCATCTCCCGTCCGAAATAACGGCACAACAAACTTGGATTCAGGGTTTGTAATTGCAGGATATCAATGATTTCTTCAGGGCTAGTGTGCATTAACTGTCCGACACAATTCATACCCGCATTGCAAATAAGTACATCGACATGAAGATGATTCACTTTACAAAAGGAAAAAACATTCTCGGCAGCATCGGGTTCGCACAGATTTAAAACAAGGGGATAAATAATCACCGGATGTTGACGCAATGTTTGAACCGCCTTTTCGAGTTTTGCCGCTCTTTTTCCGATAACAATCAAATCATAACCCTTTTGAGCCAGCAAATCGGCACATTGATAGCCTATACCCGAACTCGCTCCGCTTATCAATGCGGTTTTATGTTTTACCTTTTCACACATAGATGAGCCTAATAATAGAATATTATCTATACATTAATATATAAAAGGAAAAATACGTTTCAGTTTGCGTTCTTTCATTTCCTCGCCAAACATGATTTCATATTTATGATATATGGCATTCGAACGAGGTACTAGATTAGCAAAAGTCCACAATGCAAACACCGCACCGGCCCATGACCATGTTAATATGGCAAAACCTATCCATTCAATTGTTTCTCCGAAATAATGAGCCGACGAAACATAATTAAACAGTCCTCCTTTGGGTAAATAATGTTTCGTATCGCCCGGTTGACGTAAGTTGCGGATAATACGGTCGGAGGAAATGTTGATATACATCCCGCCAAAGAAAATAATGGTGCCTATCATGAAATGAGGTGTAGTAAGCCAATCTATGGTATAATAATCGGCAGGAGAAAAATAAAAAATCCATCCTCCTTGTGCCAAGGCATTACAAATGTTGAAAGTTATACCCATAAACATAACACTTAAGGGCATTTTACTGTTTCCTTTTAATAAGTAGGGATATAGAAAAGCCCTACGAAAATAATGAATCTGAAAAAACATAAAAAGCAGCAAAGGAACCGCTTCAAAACGACGCGAGGAAAAAAACCACAACACCAACATCGAAAGGAAAACAGGCATTTCCATAAAAGTCCAGGCCTTTTTGTTGCTGATGGTAATTCCCCATTTTGAACTCACGAACATGCCGTAACCGGCTTCTACAAAATATAATGCAATAAAAACTATAACGGCAATAACGGTCATGCCGATTAAAAAATAATTAAATGTTTCCAAAGTAATATGTGTTAAGGCTTGTTCCATAAAAATATTATCGCAAAAGTACAACAAAATCCCTAACTATTATTATGCTTCGATGATTTTATTGAAAAATAAAAACAATTTCACCTTACGACGTTT
>MWCE01000185.1 GCA_002069895.1 Bacteroidetes bacterium ADurb.Bin234
GAAATTAAAATAATTATTAATTTAAATTTAAAGAAAATGAGAAAAGGTATTTTATGTTTAGCAGCAGTTGCTTTATTAGCAGTTTTTTCCACAGGCTGTACCCCCGATGTTGTCATTACAGCTCCCGAATCAATAGAAATAGAATTAGGTAGCACGGATGCAGATGTTCTTAAGGATGTTACAGCATCTAGCAAAGATGAAGTTACAGTTACCGGAGTTAATTACGATCATGCAGGAGAACAAACTGCTACATTTGCAGCAGGTGATGCAACTCTTGACAAAGTAGTTCATGTTAAAACTACAAAATTAGCAGGCACTTATGAGTTTACATGGTCAATTGACGGTCAAGCAGATCCTACAGTGTATGATTCTGACATCCAACAATCCACAACAGTGTACAATAAAATATTAATCAGCGATATCATCGATGGAAACGTAAGCGCTGTTTGTACAGGAACAAATTTCACAATTGAAGAAACATCCTTGGAAGCCGATGGTGGTGTAACCGGAACTTTAACAGGTACAGGTACATTTGTAAAAGATGGAACAAACTACAAAATTGCTACTGCTAGTATTACAATAGCGTGGAGTGATAATGTTACCAACGAAATCGAAGTAACTTTTACAAAACGAAAGATAATAAATTTATTTATACAATATAAGAGATTGAGCAATCAATCTCTTTTTTTTATGTATGCATCATATTTCATGTCTTTTTACGTTTAAAATATCAACGATTGGATAATGCAACGTAAATTTATCGTTAATATAATTATTCTCATAGGGCTTAATTTGTTAATCAAGCCTTTTTGGATTTTCGGTATCGATCGAACGGTTCAAAATATCGTTGATACCCAAACCTACGGTATATATTTTGCGTTGTTTAATTTCACCTTTTTGTTCAACATTGCCCTCGATATGGGCATCACAAATTTTAACAACAGGAGTGTTGCACGACGAAATGATTTCCTCAAAGAGAGTTTTGCCCGTATATTTTCTCTGAAAATTATTCTTTTTGTTTTTTATTTGGTGTTTATGTTGTTGATAGGGATTTTAATCGGTTACGATGCAACGCATATTAAAATGCTCATTCCCTTGTTAATAAACCAATTTTTAGCAAGCTTCATTTTATATTTGCGTTCCAATATTTCAGGTTTACTGCTTTTTAAAACCGATAGCTTGCTCTCAGTTATCGATCGTTTGATTATGATTGTTTTTTGCAGTATCCTTCTTTGGGGAAATATTACCTCCGAACCTTTTCAAATAACATGGTTTATTTATATACAAACATTTGCCTATGCTTTTACCTGTTTATTAGCATTGGCTATTGTGATTCGTAAATCGGCTTTCCATAAACCCTTTGTTGACTTTAAGTTTTTCAAATCCATTCTATTTCAAAGCATACCTTTTGCTGTTTTACATTTGTTTACAAGTATACATAACAGAGTGGATACGGTTTTAATTGAGCGCATTATGCCATTTGAAACCGGTGCTGCACAAGCCGGCATTTATGCCTCGGCTTATCGTTTGTTGGATGCCGGTATCATTGTAGCTTATTTAATGTCGGTTATTTGTATGCCCTTGTTTTCAAATATGATTGCAAAAAAAGAAAAAGTGAATGAAATAGTCAAAACTTCTTTTATTCTATTATATATATACGGCATTATCATTGCCGTCGGTTCTTTTGTTTATAATCAAGAATTGATGGATTTATTGTATGTTAAACATGTAGCTGAATCGGCGGCGGTGTTTCAAGTCTTGATGTTAAGTATTTTTCCTATTGTGCTTACCTATATTTTCGGCTCTCTGCTCACAGCAAACGGAAATCTTAAACAATTAAATATCATTGCCATATCGGGAGTAGGTATCAATATCGGATTAAATCTATTGTTAATACCTCGTTGGGGAGCCATGGGTTCTGCCATAGCAAGTTTGGTTACTCAAACTTTTATTATTGCAGTTGAAATATATATTGCAATAACCAAATTTCATTTTAAGGTTGAAAAAACGTTTATCTTTAAACTCAGCATATTCACTCTCGGTGTAATCTTCTTTAATGTTATAAGTCATTATTTGCCTTTTTATTGGGGAATTGATTTTATGATCATGCTGTTTGCTACCCTTGTCTTGGTGTTTGTTTCCCGTTTAATAAACATCAAGCATGTGCTTATGTTGTTTAAAATATCCTAATCATCCTCTCTTATAATGTGGCATGTCGAATGGAATAGGAAAGGAGTATTCAATCAAACCGGCAATATTTCCATCTGTATACCAAGGCGTTTGAAAAATGATTTTTTTAATCCCTTTCTTTTCAATGGTGTATGCATTGGTTTCTCCTGTTTTTAAAAGAGAATGAATTTTTTCTTGTGCCTGTGGCGGATGACAAAAGAATAAATTTTTGCCTACTTTATTCCCAAATGTATCTATTGCTTTTTGGTTCATGTAAAGAATAATGCCTTCTTTATCACACACGGTAACACTACCTTCTTGCGTATTAAAATAATCCATACTTCTTTTATTATTTATGGCTGCAAAGATAGCTAATAGAATCATGGAGTAATTATATTTTTTTATCCGATTTAATAACATTTGCTTGTTATAAATTTTCCTTGATTTTATATGCAAGCCGCAAAAAAATTGTAATTTTGCAAACAAAATAAAATCTAAATACATATGTTGCAATCGATACTTTTACAAACAGACGCAGTAGCAGAAAGCACAATAGAAACCGTTGAAAATGTGATTCCTCATGAAGAGAAATTAAATATTTTATCTTTATTGTTTGCCCCGGGAACCATTTGGATAACCATTCCATTATTAATATCGGTAGGAGTGATAGTGTATATATTCGTGGAAAGGTATTTAACCCTTAAAAAAGCCTCCAAAGAAGACACTAATTTTATGAATAACATAAGAGATTTTATGCATAACAATCGTCTCGATGCCGCATTAACCTTATGTAAATCAACCAATACCCCTTTGGCTCGTATGATTGAAAAAGGACTTTCCCGCCTCGGAAAACCTTTACAAGATATCAGCGAGACGATTAATAATGTGGGTCAATTGGAAGTAGCCCGATTGGAAAAAGGCTTGAATATCGTTACCACTTTATCGAGCATTGCCCCCATGCTGGGATTTTTAGGAACGGTTACAGGTATGATAGTTTCGTTTAACGATATGGCTCACAGCGGGAATAATCTCGAAATTGCCGATTTGGCAAGCGGCATATACACGGCATTGATCACCACTGCCAGCGGATTGATAGTGGGTATTATCGGTTATCTTTGTTATAATATATTGGTGTCGAAGGTAAGTCAAGTAGTGGTGATGCTCGAAGCCAAAGCCACCGAGTTTATGGATGTGCTTCACGAACCGGTTAATTAAAAAAGAAAATTATGCCTATCAGAGTACAAAATAAGCGCAACATAGAGTTCAACCTGTCAACACAAGCTGATTTGGTGTTTTTATTGCTTATCTTTTTTATGATAACTTCAACCTTTGTAAGCCCGAATGCCATTAAATTGTTATTGCCCGAAAGCTCGAGCAAAACCATGGCAAAACAAAACTTCGAAGTATATATAGATGAGAATTTAGAATATGCCATCAAAGAAGGTAAAGATTTAATGGCGGTGGAAGAAAACTTATTGGCATCGGCCATTAATGAACGTTTAATACAACATCAAGAAGATGCAACGGTTGTAGTAAGAGCCGATAAAAGCGTTCCGGTTCAAAACATCGTTTATGTTATCGACGCCGTTAACGCAGTGAACGATAAATATCAACGCAAACATAAAGTTATTTTGGCAACGACAACCCAAAAGAAATAGAAATATATCCTTATGCCATCCTATAAAGCAACAGCAGATAATAAAGAAGAAAAGAAAAATCGTTTCATTGCCATAGCAACCGTTGTGGTTGTTTACGTCATGATGTTTATCTGTTTTATCTTTTTAGGATTAAGCTATCAAGTTCCTCCCCCACCCGAATATGGTATTGAGGTAGATATGAGCGGCGGTGGTGGCGGCGGCAGCAGCGGGTCAATAGCTTCAACAACTACAACCCAAACCGAAACATCCCAATCGGCTCAAAAAATAGCAACCCAAAAAACGGAAAGCACAACCGCCGTGCCGAGCGGACAAGAACAAAACGTTCAACCCAAGGCCGAGCCGGCACCCACTATCAATGAAAATGCAATGTTTAAATCCAGAGCAAAACAAGGTGGCGGCGGCGAAGGAAGCGGACAAGGATCAGGCATAGGCAGTGGAATAGGTCCGGGAAGCGGAAGTGGCAGTGGAGGAGGTAGCGGTGCCGGATACGGTAGCGGCGACGGCGACTTTTGGCTCGACGGTCGTCCCGTAATTAAAAAAGCATTCCCTAAATCGAAGAATAATTTGGAAGGACTCGTTGTTGTCGAGTTCAGAGCCGATAAAACAGGTACCGTTATCTATGCAAAAGCAGGCGTAAAAGGAACTACTATCTCCGATGTCGATGTTTGGAGAGAATGTGAAAAAGCAGCCAAAGAATCGAAATTCAAAGCAAAAGCCGATGCCGCTGCCGAAGAAAAAGGAGTGATTAGGTATCGTTTTGTAATACAATAAAAATGACTTATAGTGAATGTCTTCGCTTTCTGTATGAAAGTCTCCCAATGTATCAACGTATCGGACCGGCAGCTTATAAAGCCGATCTTAATAACACCATAGCTTTATTAAATCATTTACATAATCCCCAACAAAAACTCCGCTGCATACACATTGCCGGCACCAACGGTAAAGGCTCCGTGTCGCATATGATTGCCTCTGTTCTGCAATCTGTTGGATATAACGTTGGATTATACACCTCCCCTCATTTAAAAACTTTCAAAGAACGCATACGCATTAACGGAAAACAAATATCTGCCACATTTATAACACAATTTGTAAGTCAGCATATTGATTTCTTCAAAGAACTCCAACCCTCCTTTTTTGAAATAACCGTAGCCATGGCATTCGAATATTTCTATCGGAAGAAAATCGATATAGCCGTTATCGAAACAGGCTTGGGAGGACGATTGGATTCAACCAATGTAATCACTCCCGAATTAAGTGTGATTACCAATATAGGATACGATCACACCCAATTTCTCGGAAATACATTGGCGAAAATTGCCGTCGAGAAAGCCGGAATCATCAAAGAACATATTCCCGTTATCATTGGCGAAACCCATCCCGAAACAAAAAAAGTGTTTATCGAAACAGCCGAAAAACTACAAGCACCCATCCTTTTTGCCGACAAGCAGTATAGCTTAAAAAACCTACGTTATTTCAACACCAAACAGAAACCTGCCGTTTCCTTCGATATCTATAAAAACAATGCATTGCATATAAAACATCTCATTTCACATTTAACAGGTATTTATCAAGAGAAGAACATATTAACCGTGGCAGCCGCTTTGGATGTGTTTTTTAAAGACGTGGATATTACAGCCTTTGCCTACAAGAATGGAATTAAAAACTGTGTGGACGTTACAGGTTTCAAAGGCCGGTGGCAAATCTTGCAAAAGAAACCCCTCTGTATTGCCGATATTGCACACAACGAAGACGGGATCAGAATGATATGCAAACAACTCGCATCCATTCCGCATCAAAAGCTTCATTTTGTTTTGGGAGTAGTCAACGACAAAGACTTAGATGCCATTTTAAAGCTTTTGCCCCGCGAAGCTACCTATTATTTCTGCAAAGCCAAAATACCAAGAGGGTTAGATGTAAAGGTTTTACGTCAAAAAGCACTACAATATCAATTAAACGGAAGATGTTATCACTCGGTGAAAACAGCCTATCGGGCAGCCAAAACAAATGCCGCAAAAAAAGATATCGTATATGTCGGCGGCAGTGCGTTTACCGTTGCCGAAATCGTGTAGAGACGTTGCACGCAACGTCTCACGCAACGTCTAAATATACATCCCTCCACAATGTTTCTAAACCCACAGAGAAGGTCTATTTTTTAATTTGTAATTTGTAATTTTTAATTTGTATGAGGGCGTGCCCCCTTCGGGGTCGGGCTTTCCGCTACAAATCCTCGTTCGCTCATACCTAAGGAAACATCTTTCCGCTACAAACAGAAACACGATATAGCATTTCCCTACAATTAACAATCCCCGCTCACTGTGGGTTTTCCGCTTCAATCCCTCACGCAAGCCCTTCACCATCGGTATTACAAACCATCACCAATATATTTCAAGGAAACATAACGGTTTGGGTAGCATACCTACGGCATGCCGGTTTTTCTCTTTCTCTTTTCTTTTACCGAGCGAAACATTCCTAACGGAATGCAATTTTGTAACATCAACCAGAACCCCGCAGGGGTGACATATTTGTAAATAAAATAATTTTTGAATAAAGATATCAATAAATGTTTATCTTTGCTACGAAAATCTAAAACAAATGATTTTAAAGTTTGTTTTTCTAATATTTTGACAATAACTAGTTTATTATATATTAAATGTATTACGTAACCAAAAGGTAATCATAAAACGTGTACCAATATTTGCAATTTTGGGACAAATAAAAACAATATGGGACAAAAAGCACCACATCTTACATTAGCATTACTTCCTCCACCACGGGAGAAAGTAGAAACCATTAAAATACTAAAACAAACAAACAAGTCGACGGCAGCATTAGCCGAATTGAAAGGAATGGCAAAAACAATTCCCAATCAAGACATATTAGTAAATGCTATTGTACTTCAAGAAGCAAAAGACAGTTCGGAAATTGAAAACATTATTACAACGCAAGACGAACTATATAAAGCATTGACAGTAAACAATATGAACTTCACCCCAGAGATAAAAGAAGTGGTTAATTACAGAGCGGCCATTTTCTTCGGATTTAACATTTTAAAGAAACAAGGCTTTTTAAAAGTTAATGATATTATTAGTATTCAGCAAGTATTAGTTACTAACACGGCAGGAATAAGAAACACACCGGGAACAGTTTTGAAAAATGATAAAACAGGTGAAATTGTTTACACTCCTCCACAAGATAAAGCGGAAATTCTTGACTTACTCACCAATTTCATGTTTCATTTTAATGATAATAAAAACGATATACCATCCCTAATACAAATGGCCATTCTGCATTATCAATTTGAAAGCATTCACCCTTTTTACGATGCCAATGGACGAACAGGTAGGATAATAAATATTTTATATCTAATTCTTAATAATTTAATTGATTTGCCCATTCTTTATGTAAGCTCTTATATAATTTCTCATAAATCGGAATATTACAAACTATTGAATCGTACCAATCAAGAGGACGAATGGGAAGATTGGATTATGTTTATGCTTAAAGCAATAGAGATTACGGCTAAGGAAACCATTGCCAAAATAGAAAAAATAAAAGCCTTGTTCGATAATGTAGTTATTAAAGTACAGACCGATGCAGCCAAAGTATACAGGAAAGAACTTATTGAATTATTATTTGAACAACCTTATGCTAAAATTGAATTTGTGGTTGATAAATTGAATGTTGAGCGAAAAGCCGCTTCCAGGTATTTGAAAGAATTAGAAAAGATAGGAGTGTTGTATTCGCAAAAAGTCGGCAGGGAAAACCTCTATATAAACAAAGCGTTAATAGAAATCCTTAAACAATAATCAACCGAAACCCCCTTAGAGACGTTGCACGCAACGTCTCTACTTTGTAACAATATAAACATACAAAACAATTTGAATCCCGCGGGGTGACATCTTTGTAGAAAATTCCTACGGATGTAACTATTGATAAATAGGTAGTAAAAATGGGTTTTTCTCCCACGAATTAAATTCAATTAAAAATTAAGAATTAAAAATTCGCATTCATCCGTTGCATCCGTGTCATCAGTGTTCCATCAACGCACTGAGAAAGTGAAGAGTGAAAAGCGAAAAATATAAAGTGAAAAGTGAAAAGTTTGTAATCCTTTTAATTTACTATTCACTATTCACTTTTAACTATTAACTTCTTTGTGCCGTGTGCCGAGAGATTTTTCGTTCCGAAAAAATAGTCAGAATGTGATTGGGATTCACCCCCTGACTTTAACCAAACCCCCCATTCCGTAGGAATGTATCGCTCGGTAGAAAATGCGTTAACCAAACACCATTTTC
>MWCE01000186.1 GCA_002069895.1 Bacteroidetes bacterium ADurb.Bin234
AGAGGAAAGGCCGTAAACATCACTGTCAGCGGTTTTTCAAGCCCCTTGTTTTCGGAAGAATACAACATCAATCTTTCCTTGCGGCGAATCGAAAGCCTGAGAAATTATTTAAAAGCCTATCGCGACGGACTGTTTCTTGATTATATGGACAGTACCAAAATAAACAGTCTACACATCCTCAATGCTCCCAAAGGAAAAACCATGGCCAAAGCCTATGTGAGCGACAACCCCAACGACAAACGCAATTCCATTTACAGTATGGCCGCCGCCTTGGAACGCCGCATCCAAGTGATAGGTTATGATGAAGACACAACCTATATAAATTCCAAAGATTTATACATCTCCATCCCCGACAGCGTTTTGACATTCACACCAACCGAAGGAATCACAAACTATATTAAACGCATACAAATCAAGAATCTCAGCACTGACACCTTACACATAACCCGGTGGCATAAAGACTCCAAACATTTTGATCTGCAAATCGACAAACAAATACTAGCACCCAACGAAACGGCCTACCTCACACTCAGCTTTACCCACCAAGCCTTTATCTATGCCCCCACCCTCAACATCCGCTTGGAAACAAACACCAAAACCACAGGTAAAACCATTAACCTGAGGTGTTTGTTAAAATATTAGTCCATTCCTGGCATACCTACGGCATGCCGTTTTCTATCTTTGTCATGTATTCTACCGGGCTTAACATTCCTGACGGGATGTTTTATTTTTCCAGTAATCAAATTTAATCAATTTTCCATCGGATTGAAAAACGGCATGCACGTAAAAAATCCGTTAACGTTCGGATACTCATCCGTGAATGCGCGGATTTCAATCCGTGTGTGCACGGATTTTTTCCGTGGGTGCATGTTTTTAACTTTTGATGCGCATCAAATTTTAAGGTACTTAACATACAGTATAACTGCCGTATAAGCAAGTTGGTGTGAATTTGATGCGCATTAAAATTGCATCCGTTGCTGTATTTCTTATTATTAAACCATATCCACCTTTTCTCGGCACACGGAACTCGGCACAATAAAATGTCATTCAATGGAACACCCTCTTTCCAACATTAATACAAAGAATTTTCCAGACGGACATGTGTAATTGGATAATTTGATGTACCTTTGCAATCGAATTACGCAAATCAGCAGTATTTATAACAATAAGAAATAATATGATTTAATGTAATTTTCTTTATTCAAAATTTGTTTTATTGCTGATTCGCTCATTAAACGTTTGTGGATATTTATAATAAACTGATTTTTATCAATGGAAATACGAATTTTAAAACCTCGGAAGGCACTAAACAAAGCCTTTCTGAAAGTAAAACCTAACAGGACTGAAATCGAGCATTTCAAAACCAACTTATCTTCGCTTCTCGACAAAATCAATGATAATGAAACGGAAGAATTTCACAAAAACCTTGTGAGTGATTTTCTGAAAGATACCTACTACAAGCAAAATCATTTTATAAACACCAAAGGCAGAAACGACCTTGTTATCCACAACGGACAAGATGCAAATTCAACAGTTGGTGTAATCATTGAAGCGAAAAAGCCTATCAACAAATCCGAAATGATTACCACCACAAAACTGAACACCAAGGCATTTCAGGAATTGGTATTGTATTATATGCGTGAGCGTATCACATATAAAAATCTTGAGATAAAACATTTGATTGCAACCAACATTAATGAGTGGTTTATTTTTGATGAACATATATTTGAAAGGCATTTTGCTCATAACAAATCATTTGTCAAACAGTTTGAGAACTTTGAAGCTAGCAAGAAAACAACAGACGTATTTTACAAAGAGATTGCAGAGCCGTTTATTGATAGCATCATTTCTGAAATTGAATACACTTACTTTAATATTCAGGACTATCAAAAAACTTTGCGCAATGCAGACAAAACAGACGACAACTCGCTGATTGCATTATTTAAAATTTTATCGCCTGAACATCTTTTAAAACTTCCATTCGCAAACGACAGCAACAGCCTTGATAAACGTTTTTACAGTGAATTACTTCATATTATCGGATTGACTGAAACAAAAGACGGAAGTAAAAAAATAATCGAAAGAAACAAAGCAGGTGAACGAAATACAGGTTCATTACTTGAAAATGCCATAATTCAGTTAGACAGCCTAGATAAAATCTCACACTTAGAAAAACCAAATCATTTTGGAAAAAACAAAGAAGAACAACTATTTAACATCGCTTTGGAGTTGAGCATAACTTGGATAAATCGTATTTTATTTCTAAAGTTACTCGAAGCACAATTGGTTTCCTATCACAAAGATGACAAATCTTATGAATTTCTCAAAATAGAAAAAATTAAGGATTACGACGCCTTAAACAGTTTATTCTTTCAAGTACTTGCCAAAAGGCAGGAAGAACGAAACGAAGATGTAAAGAATTGTTTTTCGAAAATTCCTTATTTAAATAGTTCTTTATTTGAGCCTACGAAAATTGAACAGGCTACGTTTTTTATCAGTCAATTAAATGATGATAAGACTATTCCTATCTGTGCATCTACAGTTTTAAAAGACGAAACAGGTAAAAAATGCAATGGGCATATGAACACGCTTGCTTATTTGTTTGCATTCTTAAACGCGTATGATTTTGCTAGCGAAGGAAGTGAAGTAATACAGGAAGAAAACAAAACGCTTATCAATGCCTCTGTTCTCGGTTTGATTTTCGAGAAAATTAACGGTTATAAAGATGGTTCGTTTTTTACTCCCGGTTTTATCACCATGTATATGTGTCGTGAAACAATACGTAATGCTGTAATTCAAAAATTCAATAAATCCAAAGGATGGAATTGTCATGATTTCAATTCGCTTTATGATAAAATTGAAAACAGGAACGAAGCCAACAACATTATAAATCAAATAAAAATATGTGATCCTGCCGTAGGTTCGGGACATTTTTTAGTTTCGGCTCTCAATGAAATAATAGCCATAAAAAGCGATTTGAAAATACTTCAAGACCGTGAAGGACGAAGGTTGAAAGAATACCATGTGGAAGTGGTAAACGACGAGTTGATAATTACCGATGAAGATGGCAAACTCTTTGAATACAACCCCACCAATAAAGAGAGTCGACGCATACAAGAATGCTTGTTTCACGAAAAACAGACAATAATCGAGAACTGTTTGTTTGGGGTTGACTTAAATCCCAATTCCGTTAAAATTTGTCGTTTACGTTTATGGATTGAATTATTGAAAAACGCCTATTACAAAAACGAAACCGAACTCGAAACACTTCCCAATATCGATATCAACATCAAATGCGGCAACTCACTTATTAGTCGTTTTTCACTCGATTCCGACCTTCGGCAAGCACTCAAAAAAAGCAAATGGAACATCGACAGTTACCGTATTGCCGTTGCCACCTATCGCAATGCCGAAAACAAGGAACAAAAACGAGAAATGGAACGCTTGATTGCTACTATCAAATCGGATTTCAGAAGCGAAATTTCATCAAATGACCCCAAAGTGATAAAATTAAAGAAACTTCAAGGTGAACTTATAAAAATGACCACCCAAGGACAACTGTTTGAACTTTCGGCAGATGAAAAAGAGGATTGGAAAATAAAAATGACCAAATTAACAAGCGAAATACAGAAGTTGGAGGCACAAATAGAAGAAATAAAAAATAATAAAATTTACGAAAACGCATTTGAATGGCGTTTTGAATTCCCCGAAGTATTGGACGATAACGGTGATTTTGTAGGTTTTGATGTGGTGATTGGGAATCCCCCTTATTATTCTTTATCGGCCGATTCCATATTAAGCCAGCTCGCAGATAAATACACTACTTATACTTCAACAGGAGATATTTATGCATTATTCTTTGAGATTTCACAGCAATTATTAACCAAGCATGCTATAGCCACTTTTATTATTTCCAACAAGTGGATGAGAGCAAATTATGGTCAAGTATTAAGAAAATATATTATTGAAAACACCAACCCTGTAGAACTTATCGACTTTGGACAAAACTTACTTTTCGAAAATGCCATCGTACATACATGCATCATTTCGCTGTTAAAACAAAAAAATCAACAGGCATTAAAAGGCATACGTTTGCCTGACAACTATTTTAATAACAATAATATTCATTTTAATAATTATATTAAAGCCCATACTATTTACCCCTTAACAGTCGACGAAGGAATATGGAATATCGTAAAACCTTCCATAGAAAGAATTAAAATCAAAGCCGAAAAAAGTGGAAAAATAATCAAAGATTGGAAAATCAATTTCAGAAGAGGGCTGTTAACAGGATTAAACGAAGCATTTATCATCGATGATAAAACGAAAGAAAGGATAATAGCAGATGAAGCAAACAACCAAAAATTCATTAAGCCCATTTTAAGAGGGAGAGACACCCGAAAGTATTATGCCGATTTCAAAAACTTGTGGATATTAAACATTCCCAAAGGTTATACCATAAAAACAAACCAAGGTGATGACAGTATAGTGATGGAACCGGTACCAAGATATGGTTTTATGGAATTTGATCAGGCTTGGGCGTTTTTCAGCCATATGCATAAGGCTGTTGCCATGCATTTATTACCCTTTAAAGAAAAAGCGGAAAAGAGAGAAGATCAGGGAGACTTTTGGTGGGAACTTCGTGCCTGTAGCTATATAGCTGAATTCGAAAAACCAAAAATCATCTTTTCGGAAATCGTCAGCGAACCGCAATTCTTTTATGACGAAGAAGGCTATTATCCTGAAGCCACAGTCTTTTTCATGTCAGGAGAAAAATTGAAATATTTAACAGCTTTGCTGAATTCTAAGTGCGTAACATTTTTGTTTAAAACATTTTATATGGGCGGCGAACTGGTTGGGAAAATACGCTATAAGAAAGCCTTCCTCGAACAAGTACCTATACCCTATCCCACTGAATCACAGGAAATGGAAGTATCAACTTTGGTCGATGCCATTATATCCCAAAAAGAACAATCTCCACACAGCGATATAAGCAAGCTCGAAAAGCAAATTGACCAATTAGTTTATAAACTTTATGATTTGACAGAAGAAGAAATCGGAATAATTGAAAACAGCGTAAAATAACAACAAGACCCATACCCAATATCTACACACACGCTTAAAATTATTTTTATATTCTTGATTATTAGAATATCTTATCCCCCTATTTCCTTCCTTTTATCTCATTGGTTCTTGGCATACCTTCGCCATGCCACCCTCTACCCTTTTCCCTTTTTCTACCAGGCTTAACATTCCTGACGGTATGTTTTTCAACAGTTTCTTTGTTAAGCATCTGATAAATAACATTAAATGTATGAT
>MWCE01000187.1 GCA_002069895.1 Bacteroidetes bacterium ADurb.Bin234
ATGGTGGTCGTTGCGAGAAATACGAAACCGATACAACAAAAAAACAAAACAAAAACATACCAAATCTATTTCGTACCAGAACAGAAATGCTGATG
The DNA here is from genome assembly GCA_002069895.1 of Bacteroidetes bacterium ADurb.Bin234. Lineage (GTDB taxonomy): Bacteria > Bacteroidota > Bacteroidia > Bacteroidales > WCHB1-69 > UBA5266. The sequence goes on from MWCE01000187.1 coordinate 96, forward strand.
GACGGATATCAACCCAAAGAAAAATCGATATCAAAAACCATAGGCATTCCCCGAGCATTAATGGTCTTTTATCAACAATTTCCGTTTTGGAGAAGTTTTTTCGAAAGTTTAGGTTTTGAGGTGGTAATATCGAAAGAATCGGATAAATCATTAGTAACAAACTCCATAGAACACATCACGACCGAAACCTGTCTGCCGGTAGAGTTAATGCATGGCCATGTGATTGATTTAATGAATAAAGGAGTGGATTATATATTCCTGCCTTTTATCGTCAATGCCAAACTAAAAGCAGGCGATAAAACAAGCAACAGCAATTGTCCTTGGGTGCAAACATATCCCTTTATGGTAAAATCAGCCTTACGCGACAAAATCGACGAATCTAAATTACTTATACCAACACTTCACTTCCGCTATTTTGAAAGAGTGTTAGTGAAAGAGTTATGCGATTATTTTCACGAGAAATTCGGTCTCTCGAAAGAGCTTATCAAAAAGGCTGTTTATATAGCCGATGAAAAACAAAACGCCTTTGAAAAAGGATTGGTGGAATACGGTAAAACAATAATGGCTAATCTCCCGGAGAATTGCCGTCCGGTTGTTATTCTCGGACGTCCCTATAACAGTACGGACACACATCTAAATCTCAACCTTACGGAAAAACTTATCAGTCAAAACATCTTACCCATCCCTCTTGATATGCTTGACTTGCCGATTCATAGTATATACGGAAATTATAGGAATATGTATTGGCCTAACGGACAAAAAATCATTGCGGCTGCACAATTGGTAGCCCAAGACGAACGTTTGAATGCCGTTTATATCAGCAATTTCCGTTGCGGTCCCGATTCTTTTATATGGCATTATATAACAGAAGAACTAAAAGGAAAGCCCTTTTTACATCTCGAAGTAGATGAACACTCGGCCGATGCTGGTATGGTTACCCGCATCGAAGCTTTTCTCGAAAGCTTGAAAGGTGTGGAACACAATCATAAAAAGAAAGTCGACATATTAAGACCCCGTCCGGGTATTGCTTCGCCCACTACCGACCGTGTCTTATATTTCCCTTATATGAATGATTGTGCTTATCTTATATCCGCTACGGCACGTAGTTGCGGCATTCGATCAGAGGTTCTACCTAAACAAACCGACGAAGACTTAGCCCTTGGAAGAAAATACACTTCATCCAAAGAGTGTTTTCCTATGATTTGCACCACAGGAAGTTTTATCAAGAAATTATTGGAACCCGGTACCGATCCCTCTAAAATGAGCTTCTTTATGCCCGACCATAACGGACCTTGTCGTTTCGGTCAATACAATCATTTTCATCGTATTCTATTCGACCGTTTGGGTTTTCATGAAGCAGAACTGGTTACCCCTTCCAACGACTCTTCTTATGAAGATTTAGTGGGTAAACACGGACAAAAATTCAGAATCAATGCATGGAAAGGTATGGTCGTTTTTGATTTTGTAAGAAAAATATATAGAGAAACCCGACCATATGAAATCCACAAAGGCAGTTCCGATGCTTTGTATAATCAATCAATCAAACGCTTGGAACAATGTTTTGAAAACGGCGGCGGTGGTTTGCGTAAACTGCTAAAAAACATAACCCATGAATTTATGGAGGTTAAAGTAGATAAAAATATACGTAAACCCGTGGTAACCATTATTGGTGAAATATATATGCGCGACAATGCTTACTGTAACGGAAACGTTGCCAACCGTTTGGAAGAATTGGGTGTGGAAGTGCTCATTGGTCCCATGTCGGAATGGATAGTGTATTCCACCCATCGTTTCACCCGCGACAGCCGATGGAAAAACGATAAAAAAGGAATATTAAAATCGAAAATTCAGGGAATAGGTCAGGATGTCATTGCCGCTAACTTGCTTCGTGGTATAGAGAAAATGAGCGATGTCGAAAAAAACGTTTCGCTTCATGACATATTAAAGTTATGTAATCCATATATAAATCAATATTATGATGGTGATCCGGCCATTTCCATGGGCACATCGGTAGCTTTGGCACAAAGGGGTGTTTCGGGAATGGCGGCCATATTACCGTTTACATGTATGCCCGGTACTTTGGTGGCTTCGGTAAGTGATTCGTTCAGGAAAGATTACAATAACATTCCCTTTATTAATATAGCTTACGACGGACAAGATTCCGTTTCAACCGAAACACGTCTACAAGCTTTTGTCCATCAGGTTAAAGAATACGAAAAGAACCACAAATAAGAGCTTAAAAGCTTTTTATATACAGCATAAAGCCTCTATTATATCCGAAGCAATTAAACTTGGGGAAGAATGTGTTTCCAAGGCTTTATCACCTGCTTTACCATGTAAATAAACTCCTATCACCGCCGCTTCGGTCGGATGATAACCTTGTGCTAATAAACCCGTTATTATTCCCGTGAGCACATCCCCGCTCCCACCACAAGCCATACCCGGATTACCCGTGGAATTGAAAAACACTTTGCCGTCGGGCATGCTCACACTGGTATGAGCACCTTTTAATACTATAATACATTGATATTTATTTGAAAACTCCCTTTGCAAATTCAAACGTTGAAAGGAGTTTTGCGTTTTACCTGCGAGACGTTCAAACTCTTTGGGATGTGGAGTGAAAATACTATAAGCAGGAAGAAACTCCAACCATGTTTTGTTATCAGCAATAATATTAATGGCATCAGCATCGAAAACAAGGGATTGATGTGAGTGTTTTATTAAAGTATTCAACGCTTTAACAGTATCGGGTTGGGTACCCAATCCGGGACCGACTGCAATGGCGTTTGCTTTGAGAATTTTATCCGGTTTGATTTCCGTAATCATATCCATATGTGAATCACAGCTACACAAAGCCTCATTCACACATGATTGTATGATTTGATAGCCCGATTCGGGAATATGCAATTCAACGATACCCGCTCCGCTTCGCAAACAAGCTTTGGCAGCC
>MWCE01000188.1 GCA_002069895.1 Bacteroidetes bacterium ADurb.Bin234
CATCATCCAACACAGGCAAGGAATCAGCTTGCTCATCTCCACATTGAATCATACAAGGTAATGTTTTCTCAGCTAATATAAAACTTTCCTTTTCCTGATTTCTTAAATTACATGAACTTATTGATATAATTGCACATATGCTAAAGAGGATTGTTTTGACTTTGTAATACATTTTATATTGATTTTTTGATGGCAAAATTAAGCATTTATTTTTAAATGGCCGGTTTGTTTTTTGCTTATCAACCATAAACCGATAAAGGTTATAAGACCATTTACTAATAAGAGTTCGAAATCAAATGAATAATTAAACCATTTTTCGGAATAAAGGTCTAAGAAAAAACAAAACACAGGCGATACCAAGCATACGATGGGAACAAATTTATCTTTTAATTGCTTTTTGGTGAACAAACCGAAAGCAAACAATCCTAAAAGCGGTCCGTAGGTTATACTTGCAATTTTATAGAGAATCTCAATGAGGTGTTCGTCTTGATAGTGGTAATAAAAAACGATGATGCCGACAAATAGTAAGGCGAAAGCAATATGCACGGCATGTCTGATTTGCGTTTTTTTCTTTTCGGTGTAGTCGGTTCTTTGTTCAAGATTCAGGAAATCGATACTGAAAGCGGTTGTTAAAGAAGTTAATGCCCCGTCGGCCGAGGGGAATAGGGCGGAGATAAGTCCAATGATGAATACGATAGCCGCCACGGGACCTAAATAATTAATGGCAATGGTTGGGAATAGGCTGTCGCCTTTGGCACTTATACCCATTTGATCGGCATACATATATAACGCCGCTCCTAAAAGTAAGAATAGAAAATTCACGATAAAAAGTGTGGTGCCGAAAGTTATCATGTTTTTTTGTGCCGATTTCAGGTTTTTGCAACTCAGGTTTTTTTGCATCATCTCTTGGTCAAGTCCTGTCATGGCTATGCAAATAAACATACCTCCCAATATTTGTTTCCACCAGGTGAAGGGACTGGAAGTATCGCTAAAAATAATAGTGGAGTAATCACTTTGCCATATAGTTGAAAATAAATTTCCGCTCGACATATGCAAAGCTTTACTTACCATAAAAAAACTCATAACCAAAGCGGTAAGCATAAAGGTGGTTTGGAGGGTGTCGGTCCAGATAATGGTTTTTATTCCTCCCCGAACGGTAAAGAGTAATATCAATGTAATGACCATTAAGACTGTGATTTCAAAAGGAATACCCCATTGACCGAAAACAAAATTTTGCAATACAATGATGACAATAAACATCCGCAAGGAGGCACCCAAGGTGCGTGATAACAAGAAAAAGAAAGACCCGGTTTTGTGAGAAAAACGTCCGAAGCGACTTTCCAAATACTTATAGATAGAGGTAAGTTGTAGTTTATAATAAGTTGGCATGAGTATAAAAGCGATAACGATATAGCCAATAAAAAAACCGAAAACCATAAGCATATAAGAGAAAGAGCGGGTGTCGACCCATCCGGGAACCGACATGAAAGTAACACCCGAAAGGGAGGCTCCTATCATACCATAGGCTACCACAAACCAGGGCGACTTCCGATTACCTACAAAAAAGGATTCATTGTTGGCTTTGCGGGATGTTATCCACGTAACAATGAACATCATAAGAGTATAAATTACAAAACAGGCGAATATGATGTATTGCATATTGAGGGTGTTAACGTTTGAGTTTTTCGATTAAAAAATTAGCGGTATATGAATGTTTGTGTTGTATAATGCTTTCCGGAGTGCCCTGACAAACAATCTGTCCGCCTTTGTTCCCGCCTTCGGGGCCGAGTTCGATGATCCAATCGGCACATTTAATGAGTTCCAGGTTGTGTTCGATAACAATTAAGCTATGACCTTTCTTTATCAGTTCCTGAAAGGTTTTATATAGGTTCTTGATATCATGAAAATGCAATCCGGTAGTAGGCTCGTCGAAAATAAAGAGGGTGTTTCGTTGTTTATTGCCTTTCCCGAGGAAGTAAGCCAGTTTAATACGTTGAGCTTCGCCTCCCGATAGCGAGGCCGACGATTGCGATAATTGCAAATACCCAACGCCTACATCGGAAAGGGGTTGTAAGCAATTAATAATGTTTTGGGTTAGCCGGCCAAAAGGAAGGGATTTGAAGAAAACAATGGCTTCATCCACTGTGAAATGTAATATATCGTAAATGTTTTTATCTTTAATTTTCACCTCGAGGGTTTCATCTTTATAGCATTTGCCTTTGCATTCGTCGCATTCAATTTCCACATCGGCCATGAATTGCATTTTAATATGAATGCGACCCTCTCCCTGGCAAGTTTCGCAGCGGCCGCCTTCGATATTGAAAGAGAAGAATCCGGGTTTATAGCCCCTGCTTTTCGAGATGGGTTGTTCGGCAAATAACTGACGGATATATTCAAAGGCTCCGAGATAAGTGGCCGGATTGGAACGGGATGAACGGCCGATGGGATTTTGATCGACCATTTCTACTTCGGCAATGTGATCAAGATTGCCCCCTAAATGCGGGGACACTTCTTTTTGATTTATGCTTACGCCATCGATATGACGGGATATAAGTGGAAATAATATTTCTTTTATCAATGTTGATTTGCCACTGCCTGAAACACCCGTAATGAGTACGAGACCGTCTAAAGGAATATTTACCGTCAGGTTTTTAATATTATGTAAAGACACTTTTGAAAGAGAAATAACACTTTTTAAATTTCTACGTTTTTCAGGGATAGCGATGCCGGCTTCACCGCTTAAATATTTTGCCGTAATGCTCGTGGGATGGGCCATGAGTTCCGCCATATTGCCTTGAAACACTATTTTACCTCCATTGCGACCGGAGAGGGGACCGGTGTCGATGATTTGGTCGGCAGCGCGGATGATTTCTTCGTCATGTTCTACCACTATCACCGTATTACCAATGTCTCTCAGATGTTTTAGTATTTTGATAAGTTGTTGGGTGTCTTTACTGTGTAATCCTATGCTCGGTTCATCCAATATATATAAAGAACCTACCAGGCTGCTGCCTAAGGATGCCGCTAAATTAACACGTTGCGATTCCCCTCCCGATAATGTGTTGGATGAGCGGTTTAATGTTAAATACCCTAAACCTAATTCACACAAAAAAGATAAACGGGTGCGAATCTCTTTTAACAAACGTTCCGCAATACTTTGTTGATGTTTTTCTTTGAATTTAAGGTTCTTGAAGAATAGTAAACATTCTTCCAACGGCATTTCTATCAGAGTGTTGATATTTACATTGCCGATTTTAACGTAGGCTGCATCTTGGGTTAAGCGACTGCCTTTGCAAAGCGGGCATATTGTTTTGCCTTTGTAGCGCGAAAGCATTACCCGGTATTGAATTTTATAAGCATTGGATTCTACCCAATCAAAAAAAGAATTCAGACCGTCAAAGTATGAGTTTCCTTCCCACAACAAACGGTATTCTTCATCACTAAGTTCCGATATGGGACGGTGAATAGGGAAATGGAACCGATAAGCGTTTTTTACCAATCTGTTTTTGTATTCGCTCATTTTTTCCGTTTTCCAACAAACAACAGCATCTTCATACACCGACAGACTTTTGTCGGGAATCACCAAATTGGGGTCGATGCCTAAGGTGCTTCCGAAACCTTCGCAACGTGGACAAGCCCCGTAAGGATTGTTGAACGAGAACATGTTAACACTCGGTTTCTTGAAGTCTATGCCGTCTTTTTCGAATTTATTTGAGAAAGTGTGATGAACTATGCGGTTGTCAGGATAATGAATTTCTATATAACAAACTCCTTGTCCTTCGAAGAAAGCCGTCTCGACCGAATCGGCAACACGCGATTGGTTTTCTGCCGATTGTTCGGCGGTGAAACGGTCAACCAACAGTTTGATGTCTTCTTTATCCGTATGTTTCTCTTTTAGATATGCATCTATATAAAGGATGCTGCCATTTACTTGAATCCGGTTAAATCCTTGTTTTAAGAGCACATGCATTTGTTCTTCATTGTTACGGTTGTTGCGAAGCAGAAAGGGGGAGAACAACATAATGCGCACATCATCAGGCAGTGAAAAGATAAAGTCGCACACATCGCTCACGCTGTCGCGTTTCACCAATTCGCCGGAAATAGGGGAGTAGGTTTCACCTAAACGGGCATATAAGAGTTTGATATATTCATAGATTTCGGTTGTCGTACCCAATGTGGAACGAGGGTTTTGCGTGCTCACTTTTTGCTCAATGGCAATGGCGGGAGGAATGCCGTGGATATATTCGATGTTGGGCTTGTTGATTTTACCTAAGAACAAACGAGCATAAGCACTTAATGATTCAATGTAACGTCTTTGACCTTCGGCATAGAGGGTGTCGAAAGCGAGCGACGATTTTCCGGAACCCGACAAACCGGTAATAACAATGAGCCGGTTGTGGGGAATGTCTAAATCTATGTTTTGTAAGTTATTGACTTTTGCTCCTTTAATTCGAATAAAATCGTTTTTGCTCATCCTTAATTCTGCCTCTTTTTAATGCTGCAAAGGTACATGAAATTACCCAATTACACACAGACAGATAAAAATTTGTCGCAAAATTTATAGTAGAAATGGAATAATTTCCCCCAAACAGGTAAATATGTATCGATCTAAAAGCAATAGATTGATACCTTATTTCTCTGCTTGCATGCTTTCGGGCATTAACACAACACGTACATATGCATCGTGTTTTAAATAAGTCGCTGCTGATTTAATGTCGTCGATGTTCAGTGCATTGATGCGTTTTGAATACTCTTCTAACGACATTAATGCATCGCCCTTATCGTATAAACTATTGAGTCGATTCATCCAGGCTTGATTGCTTTTTTCTGAGAGTTCACTTGCTCGACACAATTGTTTTTTAGCTTTTTCAAGGTCAATTGCCGTAGGACCGTTTGCCATGATATTATCTAAAATGGCAAAAATAGCAGTTGTGAGTTCTTCCACACGTTTGGGTTCACATCCTAACTGTATGTTCATGTAGATTTTTTCTTGCGGGAATTTTTGTGGTGACAATGAAAATCCCACCCCGTAGGTCCCTCCTAATTTTTCACGGATTTCTTCCGTAAGTTTAATCTTAACGATATTACTCAATACCGAAACAGCTAAAAGGTTGTTTTCATTCCATTCAAAAGGAAGACAAGTTGATATCGTAAGTTTCGACTTTTCATCTTTGCCGGCATAAACGGTTTCATCAACAACACCCTTGGCAAAAGGTGAACTCTTGTCGATGAAGTTTTCTTTTTCTTTTGTAGAAGGAATACCTCCTATGTATTTCTCAATAAGTGGTATGGATTTCTCAATATCAATATTGCCGACAAAGTAAAAAGTGAAATCCCCCGTATTGCTGAATCTTTCACGGAAAATAGTATACATTTGATCCAAATCCATTTGTGATAAATGTTTTTCTTCCAATGCAAAGATGCTGCGTTTGTCGTCAGGGTATTTTAATTGAGCGGATTTCAGGTTGAATTTAAAATCGGGAGAGCTTTGTTGTGAGTTGATATCCGATCGCCATGAGTCGATGTTTTTATCTAACACTTCTTTATCTTTACGCGGGGCCTCGAAAATCATATAAAGATTTTGCAAAAGCAATTCAAAATCCTTTCCGTTGCTTTGTGCACTGATACCTTCACTCAACGTTCCTATCCACGGATAAATGCTAAAGTTTTTGCCATACTTAAATTTTTTATAGGCATTGGTGTTATAATTGCCAATACCGCATTCTCTGATAACGGCGGATGCATAAGAAGCATTTACAAGCAAACTGTCAGGATATAAGGATGTGCCTCCAAAACTCGAAGCATATAAAATGATTTTGTCGTTATTGAAATCCGTTTGTTTGATAACAACGGTTGCACCGTTATTCAATATCAATTCAACATAATCAAATTCTTTGTTGTGGTTACGTTTAACTACTTTTCCGCTTTTGGGTTTTTTAACTAAAAAAGGAAGGGTACTAACATTGTCGACATAGGGAGAAGTTTGTGTTGTTTTACTTTTATCGAACAATGCCATGATGTCTTGTTTGTCGGGTATAGCCATTCCTTCTTTTTCGGGCAGCGTGAAATTAAGGGTAATATTCTCGTTTTTAATCCATTCATTAATTAATTGATTTACCTCTTCCAATCCGATGCCTTCCATTAAAGATTGTGTCAATATATAATAATCATTAGCGGTGGTTGTGGGTATATTTTGTAAAAAATGTGCTCCATAACCAAAGGCCAAACCACGACTTTCTTTCTTCGACTCTTCCTTGGCTTGTTGTTCGTATTGATCGATGATTTGACTTTTAGCGCGTAAAAGCTCCGATTCTAAAAAACCGTGTTGTGCCAAACGTTGCAGTTCCGTTAATGCCAATTCAAAAGATTCCAATCCTTTTCCTTCCTTGCAGTTATATATATTGCTAAAAGCATCGCAAGTGCGAGACCAATAAGAGGAATAATACGAATACGCACTTTTGAAGGGAGCTGATTTTTGCTCGCTAATTTCCGACAGACGCGCGTTGAACATGCTTGTGAAAAGAGAACGAATCAACTGATTGCGAAAATCACCAATTGTTATCGTTTCGGATTTAGCTTGTTTGAAATTGAGTGAAAATCTCGTTGAAGTAGCTTCCGGGTCGGAGGCAATGGCAATCAATGGCTCTTTGTTGTCAGGTATATCGTAATAGGGACGCTGTAATGGGGTAGAGGGGGCATCGTTCATTTCAAAGAAATCTTTAAGCATTTGTTCCATTACACGGGGGTCGAAATCGCCTACCACAACCATGGCCATATTGTCGGGACGATACCATGTTTTGTAAAAGCTTCGGATAGAAGCATAAGTGAACTGTTGTAAGTTTTCTAACGTACCTATAGGCAAGCGGTCAACATATTTCGATCCTTTTAACTCAATGGGAAGTGTTTTTTTACGTAAACGATCACCCGAACCCACGCGTGTACGCCATTCTTCAATAATAACCCCTCTTTCTTTGTCGATTTCTTTTTCGGTCATCAACATACCGAAAGCCCAACCGTCGAGAATCTTCAAACCCATGTTAAACAAAACGCTGTCGTCGGTGGGTAAAGTTACGTGATACACCGTTTCGTCAAAACTCGTATAAGCATTGATTTCACGTCCGAAAACGATACCTTTCTTTTCCAATTCGTCTACCAAAGTATTACCCGGAAATTGTTTGGTGCCGTTAAAACCCATGTGTTCGGTAAAATGTGCAAGTCCCACCTGATCATCGCTTTCCAATATCGAACCCGCATTGACGGCCAAGTAAAAAACAGCCCGTTTCTCCGGCTTTTGATTGGCTCGAATGTAATAAGTCAATCCGTTCGATAATTTACCCGTGATAACTTGGGTGTCGGCAGGAAGCTTTTGGTTTAAATCAAGTTTTGTTTTTTGCGCAAATAGGAAAGTCTGTGTGAAACAGATGATAACAAGGATGAATTTCAACGATTTATGCATGGCTGATTGAATTGATTTTTTTGCAAAGATACACTAAATGTTATAAATAAAACCCTATTAGAAAACGAAAGATCTGAAATTTTTATAATATTAATATGGGCGTGCCCCCTACGGGGTCGGGCTTTCCGCTACAAGTCCTCGCTCGCAAGCTCGCTGTGGGCTTTCCGCTTCAATCCCTCACGCACGCTCGTCGCAAAGACCCTTTGGCCCTTCATCCGTTTTTTTCAATCACAACCCACGGTTTATAAATCCCATCATCCATTTCACATTTTTCCATGCCACACAACCTTTAAAATCCTAATAAAAATAGATTTCTAACACACTCTCCATCCTCGGCAACAGCACAAACCTGTTTCGAAATCAAGACAAAGCAGCGTGACATTTCTCACTGCTTTGTCATTAAAAAAAACATCAAAATCTTTCTACAAAAACATCAAGACGTTTCTACAAAAACATCAAGACGTTTTTAAAAAAATATCAAGACGTTTTTAAAAAAATATCAGGACGTTTTAAAAAAAACATCAGGACGTTTTTAAAAAAACATCAGGACGTTTTAAAAAAAACATCAGGACGTTTTAAAAAAACCATCAGGACGTTTTTTCACAACACAAAGCAGAAAGAAACGCCTCTCTGCCTTGTGATAGAATCATAAATGCTTTCCCTCGTAATTACAATAGGTATGTCAGCCCAATAGGGAATTTTTACCCCGCACACAAAGCATTTTGCCATTCATTAAATCTATAGAATGCTGCACAATTAATTAATGTTGTAACGCTTCCAAAAATAATGACAAATTTTGGAGGTATTTTACAAAGCAATTATTATGTAGACTTTATATAGATGAATACCAACGCATAAATATTTATAAAAAAAGATTTACTTAAATACAAAATGATTATTTTTGCCCCGAAGATAGAAACCCTAAAACAATGTGTAC
>MWCE01000189.1 GCA_002069895.1 Bacteroidetes bacterium ADurb.Bin234
GTATTTATTTCATTATCAATAACACTTGTAAATTTTTTTTAAACATTAAATATCAAATAATTATGGGAATTAAAGCTAAAATAATTGAAAAATCAAAACCCTGACATCCGGAAGTTAATTTTTAACCATTAAGAAGTTAAGGAAAAAGTTGTCAGTTTTCAGTTCTCAGTTATCAGTTTTTCAGTGCGTTGACTTTCTTCATTTTTCACTATTCACTTTTACCGCTCACGGATTTCCACGAATTAAACATAGGACAAAAACAACACTAAGGACTCCAAAGCAAGCAGTTGCATTTCTGTCGTTGGTGTCTTTAGTGTACTTTGACAGATTTAGTTAGGGGGTGAATCCAAATCACCCCCTGACTAGTTTTTCGGAACGAAAAATCTCTCGGCACACGGCACAAAAAAGTTAATAATTAAAAGTGAATAGTGAAAAGTTTGTAATCCGTTTATTAACTTTTAGTTATTCACTTTTAACTCTTCACTTTTTCAGTGCATTGACTTGCGACTTCATTTTTTAATTTTTAATTGATTTCGACATTCTTCTCTTTTTCGCTCACGGATTAGCACGAATTAAACATAGGACAAAAACAACACTAAGGACTCCAAAGCAAGCAGTTGCATTTCTGTCGTTGGTATCTTTAGTGTACTTTGATTAAATAAGTAAGCGCGTGAATCGAATTCACCCGCTTACTTATTATTTTCCTAAAAAAATTAAGGTTCTCTATTTAACCGGAACATTTTTTAAAGTAGCCAACAAGAAATTCCAGAATTTTCCAACGCTTTCAATGTTCACTCTTTCATCGGGGGAGTGGGGATTGCGAATGGTAGGGCCGAAAGAAATCATATCCCAATGAGGATAAACGCCTCCCAACAATCCGCATTCCAAACCGGCATGAATGGCTTTTATTTCAGGTATTTTCCCATATAAATCATGATATGTTTTCTGCATAGTTTTTAAGATAGGCGATTCCATATTGGGTTTCCATCCCGGATAAGCTCCTGATAAGGTGATTTTAGCTTTTGCCAATTCGGCAACAGCAGTCATTTTTTCACCTACTGCTTCCTTAGCCGAATCGACGGAACTACGCAATAAACACATTATTGTTACTTTTCCCTTTTCGGATTTCACAATGGCCAAATTCGTTGATGTTTCAACCAAACCTTCCATCGAATCGCTCATACGCATTACACCATTAGGCAATGCATACACAACATTTATAATCGTTTCTTGACACTCACTACCCATAATCACTGAAGGCATATCGGTGTCAACAATTTCTATTGTCAAATTAGGCTCAGTACCGGAAAACTCATTTTGCATAACCGAAGCAAATGCTTTGACACAAGCTTTAAACGCATCTTTTTTTTCTTGGGGAACAACAACAGTGGCAAAAGCTTCGCGAGGGATGGCATTACGCAAACTGCCGCCGTCGATAGAGGCTATTCGTATACCGTAATCTCTAATAAGTTTCTTTAACAAACGGATAATGATTTTATTGGCATTGCCGCGGCCCAAAATGATATCCATACCGGAATGACCACCTTTTAATCCTGTTACGGCAATTTTAAATGCTTTCATCCCGCCGGGTACAGCCACTTCTTTGTAATCCACTTCAAGGGTAGCATCTAAACCTCCGGCACAACCCACATATAATTCTCCTTCGTCTTCGGAATCAAGATTCATTAATATTTCTCCTTTAAACATGTTGGGTTTTAATCCGAAAGCACCTGTCATACCGGTTTCTTCATCAACAGTAACCAGCACTTCGATCGGGCCGTGTTCAATATCTGTTGATTCAAGAACAGCCATGGCAGCAGCGCAACCAATGCCGTTGTCGGCACCGAGGGTGGTTCCGTTGGCTCTTACCCAACCATCGTTACCTATCACCGTTTCAATGGGATCTTTGGTGAAATCATGTACTTTATCCGAGTTTTTCTGCGGGACCATATCAATATGTCCTTGCAAAATAACTCCTTTTCGATTTTCCATGCCCTTTGTTGCAGGTTTACTGAAAATTAAATTGCCTGTTTCATCTTGTTTAACGGTTATATTCTTTTGTTTTGCCCAATCCAATAAATAAGCTAATATTTTGGCTTCATGTTTCGAAGGATGGGGTATACTGCATATTTTACTAAAGTTTTCCCATAATAGGCGGGGTTTTAAATCTGACAAATTACTCATGTTTTTATTATTTTGATTATGTTAATATTTTTCTGAAAGCTATTATGAAACGCTAAACACGCAGGCTTTATTTTGTAATATATGGAATAAATAATTATTATCCCACAAGCTTATTTTTGAAGTAAAATAAAACGCTTATTATTATAAATTTTTATAAAACAATCTTCACTGTAAGTCCCCTATTGAGCATGGTGTTTGCAATAGGTTCCAATTCGGAATAGGCTCCGTGCATCACATCACATTTTCCATAGTTATGTGTAATAAAAGCACATTGGAACGCTTGTTCGTAGGTGTGATGACATAACTCCATCAAGGTTTCTATTACGAACTCAAAGGTATTAAAATCATCGTTAATAAGCAGTAGTGTATAAATGTCGTCTAATAATCCGACATCTTCTTCTTTCGAATCTTGATGTGTTTTTTCTTTAGTCATAGCATGATTACCATTCATCATTTATAACCGCTTTGGGTTCCATAGCTGCTTCCAGTTCTTCCATTAAGACTTTAACCCCTTCATCTACTTGTCGCAAATGTTCATAATGTGTAGGTATCCAATCTTTCCGCGATTGATCTAACCATATTTCAATAGGTAAATTGGAGGCTCCTCTTAAATTAAAATTTGTTATGGTGTACCGGTAACGGTCGGGACGCATTTCAATTTTTAAATTATAATAGACCAATCCTGCCATCACAAAAGATTTACCATCTTTTGACGGAGTCGTTATTTTAATACTCGATACACATTCAATCACTTTATTTTGAGCATCTGCTTTCTTGATTGCTTGTGTAGGATTTTTATAATAAGTATTAGCCCAGTCGTAAGCACGTTTATACAATTCTTCCGGTGTTCCTTTCATGCTTATGGTGTATTGGTAAGTAATTAATTTGGTGTTTTCGTCAATGGGGACGAGGGGAGGTACAATCGGTTCGTTTTTTTGTCCTATAACTATTAATGATTGGACAATTAGCATTAAACAAATAGCAAATGATTTCAAATAAATTTTCATTATAAATCAATTTTTTTCTTTCTAACGTAAGTTCTATAGTAAAAATTATATATGTGTTTATCGTCCGCAGGATGAAATATTTCTTCTGTTAAATCCCATTCCTGATAATTGATTTCGGGGAAAAACACATCGGCTTGTGGAAATTCTGCATCCATAAACGTTATGTAGAGCTTGTTGCATAAAGGAAAAAATTGTCGATAAATAGAAGCTCCTCCCATGATAAAAACTTCCTCGCCGGCAGGACAAAGTGCAATGGCTTCATTGATGGAATATGCCATTTCACATCCTTGATATGTAGCCGATTTATCGAATGTTAAAACAATGTTTCTTCGACCGGGAAGAGGTTTAACGGGTAAAGAAAGATAGGTGTTTTCACCCATCAATACCGTATGACCGGAAGTGATTTGTTTAAAGCGTTTCAAATCGTCGGATAAATGGCACAACAATCGGTTATTTTGACCTATTTCCGAATTCTTTCCGGTTGCAACAATAATGGAAAACATAGGTTTTGTTTTATTGGATTTTAAATTTTAATAACTGAAATAATTTGTTTTCAATGTTATTTACGGAGATACGTTCTTGCTGCATGCTGTCACGTTCGCGTAAGGTAACGGTATTGTTTTCGAAAGTTTCATTATCCACTGTGATGCAAAAAGGTGTACCTATGGCATCCTGACGGCGATATCGGCGGCCGATAGCATCTTTTTCATCGTATTGACACATAAAGTTACATTGCAAAAGATTTAATATTTCCCTGGCTTTTTCGGGCATGCCGTCTTTTTTAACCAAAGGTAAAACCGCCACTTTGACAGGGGCTAAAACGGGAGGTATTTTCAACACCGTTCTTATGCTATTGTCTTCGAGGGTTTCTTCGGTATATGCTTTACTCAGTATGGCTAAAAACATACGATCTAAACCTATAGAAGTTTCTATTACATAAGGAACATAACTCTCGTTGGTTTCGGGATCGAAATATTGCATTTTTTTCCCGGAATGCTGTTGATGGGCTTTTAGATCGAAATCGGTACGAGAATGAATGCCTTCAAGTTCTTTGAATCCGAAAGGGAATTTAAATTCAATGTCGGTAGCTGCATTGGCATAGTGTGCCAGTTTTTCGTGATCGTGGTAACGATACATGTCGCTACCTATACCCAGAGATTCATGCCAGCGTATGCGTGCCTGTTTCCAATAATCGAACCATTGCAATTCATCGCCGGGACGGACAAAAAACTGCATTTCCATCTGTTCGAATTCTTTCATACGGAAGATAAACTGACGTGCAACGATTTCATTACGAAAAGCTTTTCCTGTCTGTGCTATTCCAAACGGGATTTTCATCCTTGCTGTTTTTTGCACATTTAAAAAGTTAATGAAAATCCCTTGTGCCGTTTCCGGACGAAGATAAACCGTATCGGCACCATCGGCTACAGAACCCATTTGTGTGGCAAACATCAGGTTAAATTGACGGACATCCGTCCAATTTCGACTGCCCGATATAGGACATACTATTTCCAAATCAACAATCAGTTGTTTTAAATCATCCCAATTACCGGCTTCCATGCAAGCGGCAAAACGTGTATGCACTTCATCCATCTTCTTTTTATATTCCAACACACGGCCATTGGTTTGACGAAACATTTGTTCGTCGAAAGGTTCGAAGCGTTTGGAAGCCTTTTCTACTTCCTTCTCGATTTTATCTTCAATCTTTTGTAGATAATCTTCAACCAACACATCGGCGCGGTAGCGTTTTTTACTGTCTTTATTATCTATCAAAGGATCGTTAAAAGCATCGACATGGCCCGAAGCTTTCCATACTTTGGGATGCATAAATATTGCACTGTCGATACCTACTATGTTTTCATGCATCTGAACCATCGATTTCCACCAATAGTTACGTATATTGTTCTTTAATTCACAGCCATAAGGACCGTAATCATATACAGCACTCAATCCATCGTAAATTTCACTTGAAGGGAATATATAGCCGTATTCTTTGGCGTGGGCTATAATCTTTTTAAATAAATCGTCGTTGTTAGCCATTTGATTATCGCAAATAATGTAAGGCTGCAAAGGTACATAAAATTATGAAATTACAAAATGCTGCTTTACGCTTTTTATGACAGTTTTCAAATCTATCGTTATAAAAACCTTTTTTTAAAGATTTTACCCCTTTTTGAAGTTGACCACTTACTTACATTATTTTGTGTAACTTTGCAAACGTTAACAATAAAACTTAAAAAGGTATATTTCAAGGTAATGGATAAAAAAAACACCATAAAGAAGCAGTATCCTTCATCGGAAAAAGTTTATATTAAAGGGAAACTTTTTGATATTAAAGTCCCTATGCGTAAAATCACCTTAACCGATACGGTCCAAATTGTGGACGGGAAAAAGAAGTTTACGACAAATCCTCCAGTATACGTTTACGATACCAGTGGCGTTTTTACAGATAATACTATTTCTGTTGATTTGGAAAAAGGCCTTCCGTCTATTCGAGAACCTTGGATATTGGATCGTAAAGATGTGGAACAACTTACAGAACTTTCCTCAAAATACGGCCGTGAACGTTTAAATGATAAAGGTTTAGACAGTATACGGTTTAAACATATCCGCTTGCCCTATAAGGCAAAGCAGGGTAGAGGACTTACTCAAATGTATTATGCCAAAAAAGGAATCATTACCGCCGAGATGGAATATGTATCGTTACGAGAAAACCAAAATGCGGAAGCCATGGGGATAAAATCGCATATCACACCTGAGTTTGTTCGTAAAGAAATAGCTGAAGGTAGAGCTATTATACCGGCCAATATCAATCATTTAGAGTGTGAACCCATGATTATCGGGAATGCCTTTTTAACAAAAATAAATACCAATATAGGTAATTCGGCACTTTCTTCCGACATCCATGAAGAAGTGGAAAAATCGTTGTGGAGTTGCTACTGGGGAGGTGATACTTTAATGGATTTATCGACCGGTGCCAATATCCATGAAACCCGCGAATGGATTATCAGGAATTCTCCGGTTCCCATTGGAACTGTGCCTATTTATCAAGCTTTGGAAAAAGTAAATGGCGTTGCCGAAGATTTAACATGGGAAGTTTATCGCGATACTTTGATAGAACAATGCGAACAAGGAGTGGATTATTTTACCATACATGCGGGTTTGTTGAGAAAGCATATTCCATTGGCTGCAAAACGTTTAACGGGAATAGTTTCGCGCGGTGGGTCCATTATGGCCAAATGGTGTATGAAAAACAAACAGGAAAACTTCTTATATACGCATTTTGAAGATATATGTAAAATATTAAAATCCTACGACACCGGTGTTTCCTTAGGTGACGGATTACGTCCGGGTAGTATTTACGATGCCAACGATGCGGCTCAATTCGGTGAATTGAAAACAATAGGTCAATTAACAAAGATTGCTTGGGAAAACGATGTGCAAGTGATGATTGAAGGTCCGGGTCATGTTCCTTTGCATAAGATTAAAGTGAATGTAAATAAACAGAAAGAATATTGTTTCAACGCACCTTTTTACACCTTGGGACCTTTGGTAACCGACATAGCACCTGCTTATGATCATATTACTTCGGCTATAGGTGCGGCATTAATAGGATGGTACGGTACTGCCATGCTTTGTTACGTAACCCCCAAAGAACATTTGGCTTTACCCGATAAAGAAGACGTAAGGGAAGGTATTATCACCTATAAAATCGCCGCTCATGCCGCTGATATAGCCAAAGGACATCCGTCGGCTCAAATCAGAGACAACGCCATGAGCAAAGCCCGTTTCGATTTCCGTTGGAAAGACCAATTCAATTTATCATTAGATCCCGAAAAAGCCCTGGTTTTTTTCCGTACCCGACACGGTGCCGATGAAAAAGAATCATCCTATTGCACCATGTGCGGGCCTAATTTCTGTGCCATGAGAATTTCCAAAGAGGTGAAAGATTGTATTAAATCAGATTATAAGAAATAATTTCTCTTATTAATTACACAATTGCACCTTTTTTATTGCTAAACCAAAGTTTAAATTAATCCTTGTATCTTTAATTAAGTGGATTGGATTCTCCACAGATAACTTTTACAGTATCTTTCCCATTAAAGTTATACATATCAAAATCTTCACAGGTAGCGGCTTTTCCGGCTTTTAGTGATTTTTCGAACTGTTTTGTCTCTTTATTCCCGTGATATTCAACACAAGTACAAGTATGCTTTTCGCACGACAATAAACCGATAGTACATAATACAAAAATTCCGATATTATCTTTCATCCAAAAAATTTTAATATTGTATTAACAAAAACCACGCAAATATATATTTTTTTTTAAATATAATTACTGATTATTAAAATATATACTCGAAAAAAAAGAAGAAGTATAAAGAATAAGTATATAAATTATTACTTAAAAGCCGTCTCACTTAAGCCTTTACCTTTAAGTTCGAGGTCTTTCATATATGAGGGCACTTTATTTCCCAAATATTTATCGACATATAATTTAGCTAAATATTGTCCTAACATAAAGCCATGACCGCGTAAACCGATCAATAGTCCGTTTTCAGGATCTACAATATAACGGGGTTCGGTATAGTAGCCGCTCCAAACGGCATGGAATCCAATACTGCTTAGGTTAGGTATCCATTCACTGAACACTTCGGAAACGATTTCAAGAAAATCTTTGCTGTTGTATTTCAGATTTTGGCGTGTTTCATTTGGATCGCAACCGGGAGAAGCGCAGCCAATGATTTGTCCGGTTTTCATTAATTGTTGTCCGTAAACAGCCGAAAAACCTTTATAATGCCGACGGTCGATAACCATATCCAAAGCATCTCCGTTTTTCCCCAAGAAAGGCATACGGCGCGTGATAAAAGCCTGATGTTTTACCGGATAAGAACCGGTTTCTATACCCAACATCTTCGCAAATTTTTCGGCATTATATCCCAACGCGTTTACAAAATGATTACAGTTGTATTCTATATATTGTTTTGTATGTGTTTGCACCAAGACATAATATTTATCTCCTTGTTTTTTAACATTCAAGAGTTGGCAGTCTTCCATAATCATGCCGCCTTTATCTAATCCTTTGGCACGAACAAATTCAATGGTACGACCCGGTGTAGCTTGCCAACAGTCATTGGCAATCAACGCATGAGAATAGGTTGTTAAACCGGGATTCCATAAGGGTGATACTTCTTTTTGAAAATCTTTCCTGTCGACCATATAGGCATCCGACCATGCACGCGATGCATCCAAAGCACGGTAAGTGGCTTCGTCATGTACCAAATTTACGTAGCGTGTGGGTTTATAATCTATATTATATACTTTTTGAATTTCTTTGAATATTTCCAAATTATGTTTGGCAATATCAGAGATGTCGGGATTAGAGAAGGTAGGACGACCACCACCAATATTTCTCCATGAAGCACCACGGTTGTAATTTATGAGTAAGCATTGTTTTCCTGCTTCGGCAAAATAACGGAACAAGGCACTACCTGCAATACCTCCTCCGGCAATTAAGATATCTACCGATTCTTTTTTAACGTTATCATTAGCAGAGAATACAAATGTTTCTTTGGCTTTGGAATTATACAAGTCGCCCAATGTTACCTGGTTGGATAAAGGAGCACGGGGAGTGGAATCGCCGGTAACTTCAATGCTGTATCCCCTGAGGATTTGTTTGGCACGCGGAATGCAACGTTTTCCGCGGCAGGGACCCATGCCTAAACGGGTAATGTGTTTCAACTCATCAGTCGATATAAAAGAGCGTTTTCCAATGGTTTGCAACAATGACTCAATGCTCACATCTTCGCAATGGCAAACATAGGTTTCGCTTTCAACTTCTTTGGCAGGCTTAAAGTCTATGGGTTTCGGATAGTTCGATTTGAGAATAAAACCTCTTGCTTTGATTAAGTCTTCTCCCGAAAGTGTAGTGGCTTTGACACGGGCAACATTGGTTTTGTTTTTCTTGATGAGAATCTTTTCAATGACGCCTTCGCCGAGTTTTTGGCCGTTATTGTCGACTAAAAACACCTCAGCTCCTTCTTCGGCCTTGTATTCTATCGGTAAGAACAATTGTGCTTTGGCAAGATTGTATCCGAAAATGGCCAATCCCGGACATTGATACACGCATTCCATACAACCTATACATTTGTTGAAGTCGATGGCAGGAACGGTAGAGGTGCTTGATTTGGTGATAGCACCGTGGGGACAAGCAAAAGCACAGGGATTGCAGGCAAAGCCATACAAACAATCAATTTGAACAAAGGGTTTGGCTTGCATACGTTCCGGTGACGGCAGATAGGGTTTTTCCAATATCCGTACCGGATGTTGTTGCGAGTCGATGTATTGTTTGGATATTTCCAAATAATCATCGTAATTAAAACGTTTGCCAATGCTTTGTGCAACTTCATAAGCAGCTTGTTTCCCGCGCAATACGGCACTGGTCCCTTCTCCTATGCGAATGGCATCGCCTATGCCGAAAGTATGGATGCCGAAAACTTCTTTTCCTTTCACCAATAATTGGTCGTCGGGCACTAAACCTGTACATATATTAATGATATCAATATCGTCGATGATTTTTTCGGTTCCCGGAATAGGTTTGAAGTCTTTGCATTCGGCGATAACGGCAGCCATAATGCCATCGTGTTTTGCGTTGGGTATGGCTTTTAATAATATGTGGGATGTTAAAACGGGAATGCCCAAACGGCGTACACGGTTTGCTTGAACGGGGAATCCTCCTTCGCCCGGCATGGCTTCGATGATGGCTTTGATGCTTGCACCGGCTTGCATTCCTTGATAAGAGGTTAAATAGCCGATATTACCGGCTCCTACGGTTAACACTTTTTTGCCGAGGAGGGTATGTTCCTGATTCATCATTTTCTGGAAAACGGCTGCGGTATACACGCCAGGAAGGTCGTCGTTCTCGAAGGTTGGCATAAAAGGAATGGCTCCCGAACCTACCACGAGATATTCCGCATCCACATAAGCTATTTCTTGATTTTCGATGTTTTTAATGGCAATGCGTTTGTCTTCCAAGATATCCCATACCGTTTGGTTGAGTAAAATTCCGTCGTGATTGTCGCCGGCTAAGGTTTTGGCAATTTCGAATCCCCGCATGCCGCCGTATTTTTTCACTTTTTCAAAAAAGAAAAACTGATGGGTTTGCATATTAAACTGCCCGCCGATAACGGCATTGTTATCAATCACCAAATTAGGAATATGCAACTCATTGAGGGTTTCACGGCAAGCCAATCCTGCCGGACCGGCACCTATAATGGCTACCGTGGTTTTATAAATCTTTATTTCTTTTTGACGGTTTTCACTATAAGTGGGTTGGTAATCTTTTGGTATTTCCCGCACTTCTTTCACACCGTCGACTTTGGTGATGCATATACGGCGTATTTCACCGTCGACCAACATTTCACAGGCACCGCATTTACCGATGCCGCATTCCAAACTCCGTTGACGGTCTTGAATACTATGGCTGTGAATGGGAAATCCTGCCTGATGCAAGGCAGCTGCAATGGTATAACCCTTTTTCCCGCACACTTTCTTTCCTTCAAACAAAAATTCAACGATTTCGCTCTCGGGTATGTCTAAAATGGGATGATTCTTTATTTCGTACATTTTATAATATCGTTATTTATATCTTGTTATATATATCTATATTTTTAAAAAAACAAAATGCAAAGGAAAACAAAATTTTTGTAAACTCACAGGGTTTTTTCAGAGGAAAATAAAAAAAAGGAAAAATTATTTATAATCCAATGTAGAGACATTGCTATTGATACAGTATAAATTGTGTGGAAAAGCAAGTTAATCTATAAGTTGAGGATGTAGTGAAATAATAAATTTTGACTATGTTCTATAATAAGTAAGTAAAAAAGCGATATAGTTTCAACATGAAAATAAAAGAATTAGGGAAAGGGATTTTCGAAAGCAAAAAACGAGGCTTCAGTGATGAGACGATAGCTGTAATTATCAGTGCGGATAGAAGAGGAATATATCCAGTGCAATCGTCTTTTTGTAGATTTGTGTTTGATTACTGACTTTCATAACAAAATCAAAATATTTAGTCATCCCGTTTTCATTGGGTACTGCACAGTAATACTTCTCTTCCGGATGTCCTGGTTTTGATTTTACAATTATTTTTACTTTAATTCCCATAATTATTAGATATTTAATGTTTAAAAAAAATTTACAAGTGTTATTGATAATGAAATAAATACTGATGAATTCTTCACTGAAGAGACCCCCTTGAACCAAGTTAGGTTCAAAAAAATACTGCCTTGGTTGGTGCGTGAACCACGCTTGGTTGGTGCGT
>MWCE01000190.1 GCA_002069895.1 Bacteroidetes bacterium ADurb.Bin234
AATTGAGATTGGCAAAATTCAGGAAATTATGCGCATTACCGATGTGGAAGGCTTTAAAATGAATTTACCACTGCGAACTAACGAGAAATTGTGGAAAGATTTCGGTTTGGGTGGACATATCGGTTATGGTTTTAAAAACCGGGAACCGGCGTATTCAGGCTATGCACAAGTGAAACTGAACCGAAAATTGAATACAGTATTACAGTTGGGTTATACCAATGAATACCGGCGAATTGATTATCAGTATAACAATTTTATGCTGCGCGAAAATCCGCTTGTAACCGGCGATGCCGACATTGCGAATACAATTATCGGGCTTCGGACCGGTACACGTATGAACCGGCGAAAAGAATTTATGGCATTGTTAAGCTCTGATATTAACTACGATTTGGAAACAAAATTGGTTTACCGACAGATAGAAATGCTGCCATCAGGATGGTTGCCAATGACTTTTGGAAATAAGAATATTCCATCTATAAAATATCGTTCGTTAGTGCTTGCGGGCAGACTTTCGTTTGGCGAGCGAACTTACGAAGATCATTTTCAGAGAATTCACATCAGGAACTATCGTCCGTTGATTTATGCAATGCTACAAGCAGGGCAGTTTGAAACCCGAAACAACAAGGGAAATTACGCAAAATTTCAGGCTACCGTAAAACAAGATGTTAATTTAGGATTCGGGAAATGGATGTACATTTTGCAGGGCGGCTTTACACTTGGCAGTGTTCCTTATCCTCTACTCGATATTCCTGCTGGTAGTGAGTCGTACGGTTACACGCACGATAAATTCAGTCTGATTTACAGTATGGAATATGCTACCGATAAATACATTTTAATGCACAATGATTTGGTAACCGATGGTTTATTGTTTAACCAAATTCCGATTATTAAACATTTGAATTTGCGCGAAATGTTCTCGTTCAAGTTTCTTTACGGCGGGCTAAGAAATTCCCATAAAAGCATACTCGATTTTCCGGACTTTGTATATCCGGTTAAAAGTCCATACATGGAAATAGGTGTTGGCGTTGCCAATATTTTCAAAGTACTGAATTTGCAGTCAGTTTGGCGACTTTCCGACAATGAACGTCAGGGAACAATGCGTTGGGGAATTTTAGGGAATATACGTATAAGCTTATAACAGACTTATGAAACAAAAAGTTTTTGTGCTCTTACTGTAATTAAATTTCTTGTTTATCTTTGCAATAATAATTCCAAACCCACATAAATCTATCGGAATATGGAAACAAAAAGTATGAAAATTGCCATTATTGGTGCCGGAAACATGGGCGGAGCAATCGCCCGTGGACTTTCAAGAGGTACTATGGTTGAAAATAACAGTATTTTTGTAAGCGATATTTCTCCAAAAAATCTGAATGTACTAAAAAGTTTTGCTCCTGAAATTACCGTCAGCACATCGAACATAGAAATTATTGAAAATGCCGATATTATTATACTTGCCGTAAAACCCTGGTTAATTAAGTCAGTGGCACAGGAAATTGAACGAAAAATTGATTATAAAAAACAGATGATTGTTTCGATTGCTGCCGGTGTAAATTTCGAACAATTGGCAGAGTATTTTAATACCGATGCTACACTTTTCAGAATTATACCGAATACCGCCATCGATGTTTTACAGAGCGTTTCTATCATTGCATCGTACAATGCAAATACAGATCAGGAAGATATAATCAAATCGTTGTTTGCTGAACTGGGAAAAGTTTTTCTTGTGCCTGAATCGCAGCTTAATGCTTACATGTCACTTTCATCCTGCGGAATAGCTTACGCATTCCGATATATACGTGCAGCCATGGAAGGTGGAGTAGAAATGGGAATCTATCCCAATGTAGCCAAAGAAGTGATTCTTCAAACCTTGCGAGGCGCTATAGAATTGCTCGAAGCCAATGAATCGCATCCCGAAGTGGAAATTGATAAAGTTACTACTCCCGGCGGAATTACAATAAAAGGTCTGAACGAAATGGAAGCAAACGGTTTTACCAACGCTGTGATAAAAGGATTGAAAGCTTCGCATTTAAAATAAATCTTACTTCTCTTATCTTCGAACGATAAGTTGAAAAATAGTAAAAAGTAAATTCGTAAATAGTAAATTAAAAATCATGAATGCACAAATAAAACAAATTGCTGAACGCTTAAGAGGATTGCGCGATGCCTTAAATATATCAATTGCAGAAGCTGCAGCAAAATGCAATTTTCCTGAAGCTGATTATGCACGTTATGAATCAGGAACAAGCGACATTCCAATGAGTTTTATATGTTTAGTTGCTCAAACCTTCGGTGTAGAAACTACAGCATTGATAACGGGAGAAGACCCTCATGCCGGAATTTATTATGTTACCCGGAAAGGAACCGGAGTTGCTGTTGAAAGATCCAAAGCTTACAAATACCGGGCTTTGGCATCAGGTTTTCGTCATGCAAAAGCCGAACCTTTCGAAGTAACTGTTGAACCAAACAATAAACCTATCCATTTGAATTCACATCCGGGGCAGGAATTTAATTTGGTACTCGAAGGCACGATGCAGTTAAAAATTGCCGACCACGAATTGGTGCTGTTCGAAGGCGACTGTATTTATTTTGATGCTACCAAACCACACGGAATGAAAGCTTTGAATGGAAAAGAGGTGAAGTTTCTTGCAATAATTATTTAACAAAATACATTTAAACATGCTTTCGAAATATCTTCAGCAGACTGAATTTTGTGATTTTGATGATTTCTCGGCAAATTATAAGTTGCTTATTCCCGAAAATTTTAATTTCGGATACGATATAGTGGACGAATGGGCAGTCAAAGAACCCAATAAAAAAGCATTGCTTTGGACAAATGATAAAGGTGAATGCCGCGAATTTACTTTTGGTGAAATAAAAAAATACTCTGATCAAACCGCGTCCTATTTTCAAAGCCTTGGAATTGGTAAAGGTGATATTGTAATGGCAATTCTTAAACGCCGTTACGAGTTTTGGTTTACAATTATTGCTTTGCATAAGTTGGGCGCTGTAATTGTGCCAGCTACACATTTGCTTACTACCAAAGATTTGATTTACCGCAACAATGCCGCTGAAATCAAAGCTATTGTTGCCGTAGGCGAAGAACCTATCATTTCGCATATAAGCAATTCAGCTTCCGATTCGCCATCGGTTAAACTTCTTATTTCTATTGGTCCCATAGTTCCTGAAGGCTGGCTCGATTTCCACAAAGGAATTGAAAATGCGAAACCTTTTATATCCATTAAAAACGCGAACAATAACGATGATCCGCTAATTATCAGTTTTACATCAGGCACCACAGGAAATCCGAAAATGGTAATGCTCGATTGTGTATATCCGCTGGCGCATATTGTTACCGCGAAATACTGGCATAATTTGCATGAAAACAGCCTGCATCTTACCATTGCCGACACAGGGTGGTTAAAAGCAGTTTGGGGTAAACTTTACGGTCAGTGGATAGTAGGTGCGTGTGTATTTGTTTACGATCACGACAAATTTACTCCCGTGGATATGCTTGCCATGATTCAGAAATACCGGATAACTTCACTTTGTGCACCTCCAACTATTTTCCGATTCCTGATTCGGGAAAATATTCAAAGTTACGATTTGTCATCGCTTGAGTATTGTACTATTGCCGGCGAAGCACTGAATCCTGCCGTTTACGAGCAGTTTTTGAAACTTACCGGAGTACAGTTAAAAGAAGGTTACGGTCAAAGCGAAACCACGCTTACTATATTCACTTCGCCGTGGACAAACCCCAAACCCGGTTCAATGGGATTGCCAAATCCACATTACGATATTGATTTGCTTACGCCCGATGGTCGCAGTGCCGAAGTTGGAGAACAGGGACAAATCGTTATAAGAACCGATAAAAATTATCCCGCAGGACTGTTTAAAGGTTATTATCGAAACGAAACACTTACCAACGAAGCCTGGCACGATAATATTTATTATACAGGCGATGTTGCCTGGCGCGACGAAGATGGCTATTTTTGGTTCGTTGGTCGTGCTGATGATGTAATCAAAAGTTCCGGCTATCGCATTGGTCCTTTCGAAGTGGAAAGCGCGCTTATGACACATCCCGCCGTAGTTGAATGTGCCGTAACCGGTGTTCCCGATGAAATACGCGGACAAGTGGTAAAAGCAACCATTATTCTTGCTAAAGATTATAAAGATAAAACCGGTGATGTTTTGGTAAAGGAAATTCAGGAACATGTTAAAGCCGTAACTGCTCCTTATAAATATCCGCGCATTATCGAATTTGTTGATGCGCTTCCAAAAACCATCAGTGGAAAAATCAGAAGAACGGAAATTAGGGAGAAGGACAAGAAAAACCCCTAAAGTTGAGAATGATTTACAATTTACACATTTTCAATTATTTAATTCGCAAAAACCAAAACCTGAATTTAGATACGCGATACATTGCATTGTTACCAAAAACGAAGCGAAAAATACAAAATAATTAGTTGAACATCAATGACTCAAACAAAAACTTTGGTCATGTAACAATTTAAAAAAATTACAAACCTCTCTTGTTCCCCCTTTAGGGGGTTAGGGGGCAAATATAATGAAAAATGAAAATAATCAACTTATCAGAAAACAATTCCATTCTGAATCATTACTTGAAAGAAATTCGTTCGGTCGAAATTCAGGGCGATCCACTCCGATTCAGAAGAAATCTGGAACGCATTGGCGAAATAATGGCTTACGAAATTAGTAAAACTTTGCATTATTCAACTGAAGATGTGAAAACACCGCTTGGTATCGCACCCGTAAATGTTATTGACGAGAAAATTGTTATTTCAACCATTATGCGTGCCGGTTTACCTTTTCATCAGGGTTTTCTGAGTTATTTTGATAGAGCTGAAAATGCTTTCGTATCAGCTTATCGGAAATATAAAAATGAGTTGAAATTTGATGTTCATATAGAGTATATCGCTTCGCCCGACTTAAATGGTAAAACATTGATAATTACTGACCCAATGCTTGCTACAGGCAGTTCGATGGAATTGGCTCACGTGGCTTTGCTTACCAAAGGAAAACCTGCAAATTTACATATTGCTACCATTATAGCAAGCAGGCAGGCAGTGAAATATCTGAAAAAAAATTATGCAGGCAGTGGTGCAACGCTTTGGGCAGCTGCAATCGATCCGGAACTTAACGAACATTCGTACATTGTGCCCGGGCTTGGCGATGCAGGCGATTTGGCTTATGGCGAGAAATTATAAACTTTATCAGTGTACAAATCCCAACGTAAGACCAAATGTAAAAGAAGGGTCATCAATATAAGCGCCATGCGATTGGTAGTCAATATCTCCACCTAAAGTTATAAATGATTTTTTACTTACCCGAAATCCATAATTGTAGGAGGCATTGAGCAAGAGATTATTACCATAACCATAATAGTAATTCCATGCAGAACCAACTTTTAGTCCAAACATTGATAAATTGGCTTTGTTTGTTATTTTTGGAAATTGCAAACTAACAAAAGCGGGAAACGATCTGTTTCTGTTGTATGATTTAATGCCGAACCCTAAACCTAATGCCAGATTTGGTTTAATCTTAAAATGCTCGATAATTAACAATTTATTTACTGGCGTATTCGAAAGAATTTCATTGCCATATCCTCCTTCCAAAACAAATAGTGTACGTCTTTCATTGAATATTTCTTTATATTCATTCAATGTGTTTGAAGAAATTTTTCTGGTATAAACAGCATCATCTTTGTACTGACTGTAAAGCATAATAGATGATGCAAGCAATATTGAGATTACTATTGATCGTTTCATGTGAGATAATTAAATTTTATTTTATAAAATATGTTTATTGAAAAAAAATACCAATTCTTTTTTAATAGGTTTTTAAAATTTGATAATCTTGTTTGTTCGTAAATTTTTCTTTTCTTATAAGTTTATTATCCTTGTATGTAAAAATATATAAAACTTTATTTTTAGATATGTAATACCAAATTCCATTTTTCATATCATTTCTCCAAGCATTTCCAAACAAGCGTTCGCCTGTTTTATATTCAGAATTTGTGCAATAAAATTTTAATCCTTTTTTAATTTTCGGACTTATATCTGATTTCAATTCAAGAATCCCAACTGAATGCACTTTAAAACAAGATTTTTTGTTTTTATTAACTGCTATCAAACATGAATCATTAAGATTGAATTTCGCTCTATACAAAATCTAAGAAACATAAACTAAATCATCGCTTATTTCTTCACTCCCCGAGTTAATAAAAATGCTATCATTCTCTATCCACAGATGCAAATTTAATGAAGTATATGATTTGCAATTTAGCTGCGAGTAAGCTAAATTGCAAAAACATACAAAACAGATTATTACATATCCTTTCATAAATAATTCATTTTAATTAAAAATTTGGAACAGGTATTAGCCTTGGAGGAATAACAATTGGAAAGATTCCATTATAAGTAAAACTGCTAAAACTTACGTTAATACCGCAGTCAGCTACACTAATTCTATCGTGTTTCAATCCTAACTTTTCAACCTGCAACAGTTACTTCTTTTACTCCATACGATATACATTCGAGCGGGAAGTAGTGCGGGTGCAGTTGTAAATGAATTATTCAAGGTAACTATTTCCATAATACTTTTCGATAAAATACTTTCTCTTTACTTTATATAAGGAGTCTTGACAATTTAACAAAATTGAATCAACTACTATGTTGTTCGAAACAAACTTTAGTAATTCACTGTTATCACTTTCAAAAGTTGTTATTCCATTCAGGATACCTGTATTCCAATATTTTGATTTAACCAAATCTTTGGATTTTAAGTATGCTTTATACTTATCACCATTATCAAACTCTTGAATATGTAGATAAAGAATTGTACCCTTTACAAAAACAGCGGTATGATTCATTGCTTTAACGGCATAATTATCGATTTTCTTAAATTTATAAATTCGATTTAATTTTTTATCATAACAGATGATTAAGCCATTTTTATAGTAAAACTTTCCAATAGATATTGCATCTATACCTTGGGGAGTTGTTCGATTCAAATCAAATTCTAATACCGTTCCTATATAGAAAATATTTTTATTTTCATCAAAGAAAAAAACATTACAAGTGTGTTCAATGGTTCTTAAATTGCTAATTAATTGTTCTTTTGAAAAATAGAAATAATAATTCTTCGATTTCTGCGAAAACACATCAATAAAAAGCAATAAAAATAAAAAAATAGAATAAAACCGAATCATTTTTTTGTATTGATAAAATTTAGAAATTAAACTGAATAATTGAAGTTGATATTCTTGGCGGATTTGGCAAATATTTATATAATTTGGGATCAACTGGATTTGGGGTTAAAGTTGTTACTAAATAATCAGGTATATCAAACAAATCAAGTTTACCTGTATATTTGGGTATATCATATGGTAAAGTACTTTTTTCCCTAAATCTATCCGTCCACATATAAGCTTTTGTTTCACGGTAGGATTTTGTTGCTAAATTACCATATTTAACATGATCGTAAGCATGAATTAACTCATGATTGAACGATTCATAAAAGCCATCAATAGTTTTATGTGGAAACATGGTAATTGAAAGAGAATTTAATTTTCCATTTACATAGGCATAGAAAGTTATCCCTCCATAATTTTCTTCAGATGGTTCTCTGTTTCTATAGTCGAATTCGTTAATTTTATGACTATTTTTTGTAAATCCATTATTTGCTAAATCATTTAGAGCAGCATCTTTGCTTTTAAAACATGATTCACTCATTTTACAAGGCTCCCAACTATCGGGTATAAAATAGTCACTATAAAATTCTATTGTCACACTCACCGTTATACTCGGATCAAAAATCAAGCCCTGATTACTATAGCTAAAACCAAGCGCACTTGCTGACCAACCTCCATTTTGACTATAGTTAAAACCTACACTAAATAAATTATTCGAAACACCAAAATTACCTGTTAATGCAGGAGATATACCAAATCCACCACCTCCAATAAATCCGGCTTTGGTATCGTAACCTCCATAAGAATAAAACCCGGCAAAAGTAGTATTGGCAGTAAAAGTCCAGTTATTGTTTTTAAAGCCATAATTTACGCCGGCTCCTACACTCAAACCAGAAGGTAAACCCACACCTGTGCTAATACCTACTCGATTAATAAGCCCAGTCGAAAGATTTCTACTTTTTGCTCATTTATGCGAGTTATATCCGACAGTACAGAATTTATAATTTCTACTCATTCTATTAGTAATTAATTACTATTTACTTGCCAACTGACTTGCCACGCGATACAATCGCGCGGCAGCAAGGGTTTTACAGGGCTGTTAGAGTTTCTCAATTGTATATTTTCATAAAATTCTGTATCTTAATTGTTGAATTCTTGTCAGACATAGTAGTAATTACTGAATCTAATGCTATATTATTTTTGTAATAAATTATTTTTATATCTTCATCATTTCTCCAATAAAATACACCATTACGTATTCCGTTTTTCCAATACATTGTAGCAAATAAGTTTTTAATATTCTGCAATGCACTAAAATAGCTATTTTCTGATTCTTTTACATGTAGGTATAAGCGTGTACCTCTCACAAAATCAAAGGTATAATTTAATGCTTCAATTGTATAGGAATTTATATATTTAAACTTATAAGTTCTGTTTAACTTTCTATCAAAGCAATATAAAATATTATTTCTATAACTAATTTTCCCGGAAGATGTCAAACTTACTATCTCGGGTAAGTCTTTTTGAAAATCCCAACATCTACCGATTTGAAATGCTTTTCTAGTGTAGTCAATATATAATAATTGACAAGTATCAGACATATTGTTAAATGAATAATCCTTAAATTGTTTTGTCGAAATGTAATAATAATAGTGTTCACCTTTGTTTTGTGCATCCGCAAAAGAACAGAAAATAAATACTAATAATATTATATTTAAGCATCTGGAATTAAAATATTTCATCATTATATCAACAGATTAGTTTATTTTGAAATGTTAAATAATTTCGGTTTCAAAATTGGATTTATAGTTGGAACTAAATAATCTGGTAAATCCCATAATGATACATTACCACTATAAACTGGCGTATCTGAAGGTAGAGTACTCTTAGCTTTAAATCTATCAGTATATCTATATGCTTTTGTTTCTCTATAAGAATCAGAAACGGTTAAACCATACTTTACATGATCATAAGCATGAATTAATTCATGATTAAATGATTCATAAAACATATCAGTTGTTTCGTGAGGTAACATAGTGATTCTTAGATATATTAATTTATTACCTCTATATATACCAGTTGTTTTACCAGCTTCCCTAGAATTTCCATCCCATTCCTTATATCTAAATTCATTAATTTTTTTAGTTCCAGGCATAAATCCTTTCTCTCTAAGATCAGCCATCATTTCATCTTTGGTTTTAAAATTAGAATCCTTCATATGACAAAGCTTTGCTGGAGATTCATAATTATCGTTTACAATGGAGTATTGCAAGCTTGCCCCAACGCTAGGGTCAATAGTTGCACCTGATTTACTAATGTTAATTGCAGAGAAATTACCAGACCAACCTCCATGTTCACTATAACTTACACCTGCAGTCCATAAATTCGATGAGATAGTGATTGGACTCACCGCGGGAAATAGTGATGGTGCGGAAAAACCTGCTCCACCTATCCAGCCGGCTTTGGTATCGTAACCTCCATAAGCATAAAATCCGGCTATAGACGTATTGGCAGTAAATGTCCAGTTATTGTTTTTAAAGCCATAATTTACGCCGGCTCCTACACTCAAACCAGAAGGTAAACCCACACCTGCGCTAATGCCTACTCGATTAATAAGCCCAGTCGAAAGATTTATACTTTTTGCTTATTTATGCGAGTTAAATTTCTTCACATTCTATTATTATTTGATTACTATTTACTTGCTAACTGACTTGCCACGCGATACAATCGCGCGGCAGCGGGGGTTGTTGTTAATAAGTATTAATCACATCCTCTTTAGATATTAAACTGTCGTTTAAAAAGGTCAATTTTCTAATTTTTCCATCCCATAAAACTGAAGTTGAAGATTCACCATTTTTCAAAATATATTTATATTCTTTTGGAAAATGTTTTTTTGCGATTTCATTAATTGAGTTTTTTTTCATATTTAAGAAATTTCTACCACCAAAAGTTGACCGATTCATTCCTTTTATTTGAAAATACACATCAATAGAATCAAGTTTAACCATAAAATGGAAAGGAACACAATCCAAAGTTGAGGTATCAAACTCAATACTAATATAATAAAATGAGATAGAATCATTTATCTGACGATAAATAACTATTGGAATAAATGGTTCCGACTCTAAAGCTTTATTTTCATTATAATAATTAATTATTTCCTTTTTTAAAGTCTCATTATTTATTTCAAGACATACATTGTTTTCTTGTTCGCGTGTGCAAGATGAGAATACAAATAATAAGACAGAAATAGATAGCATTATTTTTTCCATGTTCCAATACTTTCTGGTGCCCACCTATTTTTTAGATGAACTAAATATATATTTTCATTATAAAGAATATAAATTGGTCGATTTATTGATGCAATATGATTTATATCTTTATCACTTACCCCAATATTTCCACTCTTTGAGTGTAAATTTACAGGATGAGTATGAACTGTTGTATTTACATAATATTTAATATTGTTTATTGTTATAGTCATTGATTTTCGTCTAAAATCAAATTTTCCGGGTAGAGAAGTATAACTACTTGTCATTTTATTAAGATAATAGGGAAGGACTAATACCTTTCCATCTTTTAATATCCAAGCAGCAATCTCAACTTTAGGGGAGCCATTTTCATAAAATGAATTTTTCCACATATACTCATAAGCCATATCTTTATCATAAAATAACTTAGCTCTATATGCTTCAGGGTCATCTTTTGCAGGAAAAATATCACTCTCGGTATTTATTTCTTGAGCTATAAAATTTATCGATCTTGATTCTATTATAATATTATAACTCACCGTAATACTCGGGTCAAAAATCAAACCCTGATTACTATAGCTAAAGCCAAGCGCGCTTGCTGACCAACCTCCATTTTGACTATAGTTAAAACCTACACTAAATAAATTATTCGAAACACCAAAATTACCTGTTAATGCAGGAGATATACCAAATCCACCACCTCCAATAAATCCGGCTTTAGTATCGTAACCTCCATAAGCATAAAATCCGGCTAATGACGTATTGGCAGTAAATGTCCAGTTATTATTTTTAAAGCCATAATTTACGCCGGCTCCTACACTCAAACCAGAAGGTAAACCCACACCTGCGCTTATGCCTACTGATAAACCTCCGTAATAACTCCAGCTTACAGATGGTAATGCATAAAATAAGTTTCCGCTTGGGTCGGTGTATTTTAACGGATTATTCAGTACATACGAATAGCGGTTGTAGTTTAGCCAATCGCCGGGCGCTTGCACATAAGGGTCGGGCGAAAAGAACATTGTCGTAAGCGGGTCGTACACCCTGCCGTTCATATTGATAATGCCAAAGGCATCCAAGTGTTCGTGTCCTGTATAGCCGCGGTTAATGCACCTCACCCCCGACCCCTCTCCTTGAGGAGAGGGGGGCAGTGTCCAGTTATCAGGATTGCGGCGTGCTCCCCAGGGGTCGTAAGCGTAGCGTTCTACAACTTTACCCTCTTCGTCGGATAATGCTATTAATGAACCCTGATAATCGGAATACCCATAATATAAGGATTCTACTCCGTTATTGTTAACAAGAATTGCTCCGCCGCTAAGATAATGAATTTTCTTAATATTGCCACTTGCGTTATCAATTTCTTCTTCGTAATCGCTCAAATAATAGCGGGTTGTTTGTGCTACTCCGTTAATACTAAATACTGATTTCCGCCGTTGGTTGTCAACTCCGTAGGTAATAACATAGGTTTTAATACCTTCGGTTAATGTTTTTATCTTTTTGAAATCGGTATAAGTTACATTTAAGTCAGTAGCAGGTATTGCTGCAGGCTTTCCGGTAATCGAAGTCAATGCATGAGGTTTCCCGTTGCCTTCGCCATAATTCATAACCAAATTTTCCAAATCGCTTTTTGATTCAATATTCCCCGAAGGGTTATAGGTAAGATAATTGTGTTTCGCAATTGTTGCCGAACCGTTTTGATACACATCCCATGTTAGTAGCCTATTGAGTGCATCGTACCCGAATATTTCTTTTTGATTGGAGATATTATCTTTGCGGTATTCCAAGTTTCCTTTTGAATCGAACAGATACGATTGATTAATTATATTTGATGCCTCAATAGAAGATGGTAATCCCCTGAGATCGTATCCGTAAGTTGTGGTTATACTCCCTCTGATTTCTTCGGTCAATTGTCCACGTGCATTTTCATCAATGGCTTTCCATATTGAACTTCCATAACGGTCTTTTACCTCAGTCAAATTTCCGTAACTATCATACAAATTAACAGTATAATAACCTGATGGATATGTTTCTTTTTTTACTTTGCCAAATTCATAATATTCAGTTCCACTGTTATAGATGCGTCCATCAATTTCTTCTTTAACGTTGGTAACACGCCCTAAAACATCGTAAGTAAATGTTTGTTTGTGTTGATTTGCAATTTCTACAGTTTTTATGCGACTTTTGTGTCCTGATTCAGTATCGTAAGTGTAGGTAGTAATTTCATTGGTATTCCCAACGCACGAGATACTATTCAACAATCCTGTATTAGCATCATAGTTATTTGTAGTTATTACGTACTGGTTGGCATCATGAATTTTCTGTTTTTCCCATAATAGCTTTCCAAAGCCATCATATTTCGATTCAATTACACCTGCGTCAGGATCTTCCAGACGTATTCTGTTGCCTTGCAAATCGTAAAATATATTTATTGATTGTCCGCCTTCAGGAGTTGAAGTTTTGGTAAGACCCGATGCATAATAGGTATAGTTCACCGCTTTTCCATTAACTTTATTAATAATAGTTTTTCCAATATCATTAATAGTAGTTTCGCTTGTGCCTTCGGGAGTTGTTACAGTTGTTGTTTTACCCACATATGAATAATAAGCTTCACCCATGGGAGTTACAATTGTTTCTACTCGGCCGTATTCATCATAAGTAAATCTTTTTGCCTCTGATCGTTCAGTAATATCGAATGTTGGCTGATAATTTACTTTCACTCTTCCATCGGGATAATACTCTGTAAAAACACTTTTCTTACGTCCATTCAGTCCTAAAGTCTGCTCACAGATTTTCCGACCTAATGAATCGTACCAAATCCAAACAGGAACATCATCAGAAGATTCGGTATAACTGTAATATTTTGCTCCAAATTCGTTTCCCTGCTCCGCCCACTGTAGAGTTTTGTAAGTCCGGTTACCATCAGGGTAAAAAGTTTTTTCGGGTTGACCCCATTTGTTGTAAGTATAGTTTGTTATTCTTCCCCAGTG
This sequence comes from Bacteroidetes bacterium ADurb.Bin234, assembly GCA_002069895.1. GTDB lineage: Bacteria > Bacteroidota > Bacteroidia > Bacteroidales > WCHB1-69 > UBA5266. The sequence goes on from MWCE01000190.1 coordinate 13,452, forward strand.
ATCTCTTTCATACTCAATATAACCAAAAGTTTCATCCCATTTGTAAAAAGTTGTTTCATTTAAGTTATTAGTTTTAGTTTCGATATAATAACCTGAATCGGTATATTTAAGCGATGATAATCTGATTTGATTATTGGAAGTTACTTTTATTTTTGTTGCATGCCCCCAATTGTCAAATTCAGAATATTCTGTTTTAACTTCATTTTCATCGCCAGGATCTTTAATTTATAGAATCAAACTGCCTGCTGTGTTATAGTCGTAATCAACTATTCGCGTATAGATTTCAGACCCCAATTGAGTTGCGACAGTTACTAAATCTGGCAGATAAGGTACGCCGCCACTTATACGTGATTTATAACTCGTAATAGTAGTAGTAATTGATGTATTATTTCCTACCGTAGTCTTTGTTTGAGTCACATTCCAATATGCATCATAAGTTATATTTTCGGATTTACTTGTAATTCCTCTTAAATTATCAGTTGAAATCTGATAATTTATAACAGGTATGTATCTTTTTTTAGCAGCATCTACAATTTTTACACCGTTGTTTTGCGATAACGTTGAAATCGGATTTCCCAAATAAGTGCTTATGACTTGATTGGTTAAATTCATGCCATAATAAGAATTTTCAACTTGATAATCGGAAACAGACTTCATGTTTTTAATAGCATTTTTTACAATAACTTTGGAGAAGCCTAAAAATCCTTTTCCTTCGGTATGGATTTTACCATCCTGATATTCATATTCTCTAATACTGCCATCAATGTCAGTAAATGAACTTACAAGAACTAATGGAGCTTTCAGATTTTGAATAGGGGCAGTTGTTTGTGCTTGATTATAGTTTGTATAATTTGTATATGTAAAACTTTGAGTTTGTCCCATTCCATTTGTTATGCTATGAACTAAATTTCTTCTATTAGCATTAGACATTGTAAAAACAACAAAATTCGGACCTTTTGGTATGACCAAATCCATGCAACCATCACGATTTACATCCATTACCATTCCACTTGTAACAGGCGGTATAGGTTGATTCCAATGAATTTTTTTGTCAAAAACAAAATTCCCATTTATGTTTTTATAAAAATACCAATCTGCTTCAATATCTATATGTCCTTGAATTAAATCAGGTACTGATATATTATAGCCTAAAATTAAATCTGGAGTGCCATCTCCATTGTAATCCAAGGTATAAATTTTATTCAGATCCTTATCTGGAATTAGAAATTGAAAACTGTTTTCAGGCATCCATGGATATAATGGAGTACCTATTGGCGTATTAGATTCACCTGTATTTTTTAAAATATATAAAGAATTGTACACAGTAGTCAATGCAAAAGGACAAGCAACTTTCTGAATCATATCTGTAAGACCATCTCCATTGATGTCAACTGTGATTTTTTCCGGACTTATTTTATTGTAAAAAATATTTCCAAAATCTGGTGGTGTAATACCACCCCAATCACAGGATGACAACATGGATATCTCGTTATCATAAATATCTTCAGCACCTAATGAACAACCACTGTTATTTAATCCTAAATAATCAATTTTACCATCTGCATTAAAATCTCCAATTCTATAATCACTAAAAGAGTCATTTTCAAAAAAATGTTTATAGCTATTATCAGTTGGAGTAATTAAACCTTGGGAACTACCGTAATAAACTATATATCCTGGCCAAACATGGGTTAAAAGATCCTTATAGTTGTTGAAGGTTATAACTACGTCTCCATATCTGTCATGATTTATATCAACACAAAAAACAGAAAAATTTCTTTTTTTGTGATATATACAATTAGTATTAATTGTGTTGATTTCCTGATATGTATTGTTTGTAATCTTAAAAACCCTTAATATCCCTGCATCTACAAACATGATTTCATCTTTTCCATCGTTATTAATATCACCACAAGTTAACTGTTGCTTCCACAATTCATGATCATGATAAGTAAATGGGATTCTGATTTTTGTTGAATTAAAGTTATTAGTTGAAATATCAAATAAGTAACAATCAATGAAACCATTTGTATTTTTATCGCCCAGCCAACTTTCAATTCTGTCAGGAAAACCATCTCCATTCAAATCCCCAATAATTATAGAACTTTTTACTGCTTCTTCATTGTCTGATTCCAATATTTTTCCGTTAATAATTGGACCATAATTTTTTTCCTGTAAATTGTTTTGTGAAATTAAATTATCAGACCCCCATTTTATCGTAGTAGAATTCAATATTTCATCATTTTGCGCAGACTCTGAAATATCTATTAATCTGTTCTCAGAATCATAACCAAAATGATAACGCCTTAATTCTGTATTATTTGAATAGGTTATGATATCTGATAATAATTTTTTCTTTTCAATTTTAAATCGTTTTATAAAATATGTTTTGGGATTGTAAATATTATCATTGTAGAAAAAATGAACTGATTTAGCCGGAGTTGATATAGTAGTTCCTGTATATTCTACTTTGGTTAAATACTGCCCGTTCTCAGAATAAAAATATTCAATATAATTTCCGAAAATATCAGTAACTCTATTTAATTTCCATGCAAAGACAATCACATAACCCCTTCGTGGTTCATACTTTTGAATTGAATTTAATGTATTTCCATATTCTAAAACGTTACCATCTAATGTTTTTATTTCAAAATAAATCTGATTTGTTATCGTACTTGTTTTAATTTTTAAACGTGAATAATTCTCAATTTCTGTTCCATATTCAGCATTCACTGAAAAATGAGTCCCATTCAATAAAATCAAACGTTGACCATCAAGACTTAATCTATCTTCATTCGAAAATTGAATCGCATTTGTCGAAACTCTTCCATTTATTTCATCGTAATAAAGGCTTTGAGTGGTTCTACTAATTTCCGATATTCCAGACACATCCCAACCAATACCTAATGCTCCAAATCCACCTTGACTACTATATCCAATTGCGAATTTGGGTTGCATGCCGTTTATACCTGAAGGTACTTCAATAGGTATTTGATATGTTGAAGCTCCTGTAGGCGTTACTGATGCACTTCCAGGAATGCTTCCAACAACTGTGTTTGATTCAGAAAAATCAGTAAAGACAAAATTATTAGGATTAGTATTATCTTCAGGTACACATACCCAGTTTGGATCAATTTTAGCACTGAAGCTCTGACCCGAACTGGCTTTAAATGAGAACCCTGCTGATCCTTCATTTTTAAGTTTTATAGATTTAACTGCCACATAGTTTTTTGTGGAACCGGATTCGTTTGTCTTTAAAATCCAATTTGCTTGTATGTCTTGCGCCCAGCCACTGAAAGTCCATATACTTAGAAAAAATAGAAGAACTATCTGTTTACCGCACATCAGAATCCTGGTTATTGAGTTTGTATTGTTGATTTGCATGATGATTTGCATAATGATTTAATTGTAGTTATGGTTTTAAGAATTATTTACAGTTAACCTTTTTCAAAGTTTAAGAACATTCGAATCATTCTTTAATAGAAAGCATTTATTTTTTTGCACTTTCTAATTCTTCTATTTTTTTATTCTGTAGTTCAATTGTCTTCTGCATATCTATCACATACAATGTCAGTTCTTCAATTTTCTTTAACATTTTATTCTGCATCTCTCCTATATTGAGTCCATATTCTTTTACTTGGGTTGCCGATGGTATAGAAGGTAGATGTTTGTTCTTTTTTACAAAGTTTTCCACTTCATTGAGTGGCATAAGTTTGTAATCAGGTTCGAATACATAATCGGCAAGCGGGCCGGTAAGGTCAATTTTTATTTCTTTTGCATGGATTATTCCATTTACGGTTAAAAGTTCATCTGGATTAGCTGTTCCTATACCCACATTACCATTGCCCAACACAGTGAATCGAGGTATGCTTTGCGTAAACAATTTCACTCCGTTATACCCGCTTAACCATAATGCTGGTCCGCTTCCTGAAGCTTCGTTATCGGTAAACCAGCCTAAACTGTAATTCCCCATTGTTTTAGTTTTATATGTAAAATTATCGTATAAATAAGCACCTATCCTTTTTTCGATAGGTACAGAAACTTCACCTGTGCTGTGTGTAATCTGAACTTTACCATCGGCAAAACAGACATTGCCGGTAGCATTATTTACATACCAGGGGCGGAAGCTATTCCAACCGCCGGTGGAATTGTTGCTGTTTGTAAGCAGAAAATGCGTGTTATCTCCATCGTTTCTAATCATCGCTCCATAATTTCCACCTATCATTCGCAAATTGGAAACCCCGTTGTTGAGCCAACTGCTTATTTCACCTCTGACATCTATTTTCGACAAGGGCGCAGTTGTTCCTACTCCCAAATTACCGGCGAAATAGGCATTGCCATTTGTTTGCAGATTGTTGTTAACAAAGAAATTGTTGTTAACCGCAAACGTTACATTAATGCCCCAGTATAAACTGTTGTTGTTGGCATAAGACACGCTTCCATCGCTGGTAAATACCACCTGAACTTTTCCGTTGGGGGTGTTGGTCGAAATAAATCCGTTTTGTGTGCCGCTAATACGTAATAATTGTGAAGTATAAACTCCATTGTTATCAACTTCGTTAATTGTCAGAAAGTCGTAACCCGATTCAGTTCCGATATTGTAATATATGATTACTGGTTTTGTTAAATCATTTGTAGTAATATTCCATACTTCGGTCATGTTATTGACGTAAGTGGTGGTATATGAAATTACGGTAGATTGATTTCCGGTGTAGGTTGCAGCGTAAGTATTAGTTGCGGTAAACGTGCTTAGTATAGATATTGCAAGAAATAATAGTTTCGTTTTCATTGTTCAAAATTTTTAATAGTAGATATTTATTTGGTTTTTTGATCGATGTTGTTTCCGCTGCGTTCACCATTTTTTTGTATGATAGTTTCACGCTGATTAGCTGTGAGAATGCTGTCGAGCGACATTTGATATTCGTCCGTTGAAATTTGCTTTGCCTTAAATGCTTCTTTTTTGTCGGATTTTTTGTGCGCGTTTTCAATTTTTGTAACATATTTGATAAAGCATTTTTTAATTTCCACTTTCTGACTGTCGGTTAATACCACATCATTGCTCATTTTGGTAATATACATTTCAGCTAATTCTTCTTTAGTACTTTGCGGTTTGGTGGCATATCCAAAAAATATACTTACGGCAACTAATAAGAGAATAAAAAATTGTTTTCTTGTTTTCATACGATTATTTTTTTTATAATTTTTGTCTGACCGATTATCGGTCTGACGGATGATTTATTAGCTTCGCTGTCTGACCTATTATTGGTCTGACTTCGTCTTTGTTCTATTTTCTTTGCTCATTTGCTCTTTGCTCTTTGTTCTTTGCTCTTTGTTCTTTGCTCTTTGTTCTTTGCTCTTTGTCAGAGAAACTCCAAAAAATCTACCGATGTTTTCGGGTTTGGAGCTCCTTTACTCCTTAATAATTTTATACTCTTTCTTTTCTGTTCCCGCTTTTACCTGTAAAATATACCATCCGGCAGGGTAGTTTGATAAATCCAAATTATTTAGTCCTGTTGTTGCCTGTTTGTTTACTAGCGCTTGTCCCCCACCGTTATAAAATATCAAGTTCATTTCTTTGTCTGATTTTCCTCCTGTAACTTCAACCAACAGTAATCCTTTTGTAGGATTTGGATATAGTTTCACTTCCATTTCTCCCAAAAAGTCTTTTACCACTTCAATAGAGTCGGTTGGTACAGTATGTTTTTTTATGTTTTGTTGTAAAGGAATAACTCTACGTGAAACGCGGTTTCCTGCCTGATCATATATATATTCGATGGTTGGGACTTGTGCCGCCAGATAACACGTTGCCTGAAACAAAAGGCAGGCGGTGAAGATAGTTTTGAGAATGATTTTTTTCATTTTTTTTCAAATGGGTTATTGCGAATAATTACTAATTTTTTGTTTCGGTGTTTTTCTCATCCCGAAGGTTTTTCGGAAACCTTCGGGATGTAAAGTTCTTTAACCGTTCATCTTTTTGTTTCTGTTATATTGCTATTGCACGTTTGCTTCGTGTAATATCGATTAAGCACTATACTTCCCACGCGATGAAAATCGCGCGGGAGCAAAGGAGCAAAGTGTTCAGCTTTTTGTTTCTGCCGTTTTAGTTTTGTTTTGGTTGAGCGTAGCGCGGGCTTTTGTTGTCTGTTTCACGTTGCCAATTTCGGTATTTATTTTATCGGCAAGGGGTTTGTAAGCTGCTTCACCATTGATAAAAGCGTAAGCCTCTATGGCGCGTACCAATTTTTCGAAGGCTGTCTGCATATTGGCTCTTTCGGTACGGGTAAGCTGTACGATAAATTCTGCTTCCTTTTCGGTGCGGTTGGCATATAACTCATCGAAAGCGCGGCTGGCAACCGCCAATTTCTGCACCCAAAGGGCAAGTCCGGTTTGTTGCAACAGGGGCGTGTTTTCGGCATTTTGCAGTTCGCTTACCATATTGGTGAGCGCTGCCGATTCTTCACGCTGTGGCAGTCGGGGGTAATTCTCTGTCCGTACTTTTCGGTTACAACCATTAATTTCTGTGCGCTTTGGGCAATTTCCGCATCAGGGAAACGGGTCATTCCGCGTAATGAACCTGTAAATCCGGAGAAAAAATTATCGCGGGCTTCGTCGGCAGCAATAATGCTTTCGGTATAACCGGTTTTTTGTGCCTGTTTCAGCGCTTTGTCAAGCGAGGCAAAGGCTGCATTAAATTCAGCTGCTACGGTGGTTAATTGTAATGCTACAATGTTTTCTATGGAGAGATAGCCTGCAGTAAGGTTCATTACCTGATAAAAATCCATCAGGCGGGCGTTGTTCACATTTGTCGATTTGATTAACATAATTATTATTTTTTATTATTGGTGGTTATTTGCCCGGTGGGCAGTATTTGCTTAGTGAAATTTCCCTGCGGTGTTTTTTATTTGTGTTAATAAATTAATCTTTCAATCTTGGTTCTTGATTCTTAGCTCTTTGCTCTATCAAAAGATATATTCAAAAGTCTAACGACGTTTTGAAGTGTCTTTGCTATTTGTTCTTTGCTCTTTGTTCTTTACTCTGTTGCAAAGGGGTATCAACAACTGTTTACAGGGCTTTACATCTGTTGCATAGGGGTGTCAACAACTATTGAAAGGACTTTACATCTGTTGCAAAGTGGTATCAACAACTATTGAAAGGACTTTGCACTTGATGCAAAGAGGTATCAACAACAGTTGACAGGGCTTAGCAGCTGTTGAAATGATTTTTGCACAGAAAAAATCGGTACAAAGCAAAATTTAAAATGTAAAATAATGTTAAATGGGGGGGGTGAATCCTGTGCTGGTTTTAGCAAACTGGTGTCGGTTTACTGAGTTTCCGTACATGCTGCGCTTGCCGGAAAAGGTTAATAATGTTAAAAATATCATAGCTTTATTTTTCAGATAATAGATTTCGAAGTAAAAATGTATGTGGCATCATCGGTAAACAAAAATCGTAATCGGTACCACAACGCTGCAAATATATTTTATTTATTTTAATAAAACAATTGGTGTTTGTAAAAAATATTTATGTTGTTAAACATGTTTTTAGAGAGAGTTGAATAAATGCACTGTCATTTCGGATAAATTCTTTAATCAGTCAAAAATTCGCATAAGTCTGACGGGATACCGTTTCGATAATTCAGAATCGGAATGTAAACCAATCGTAATGTATAATCTCCCGATTTTTCTTCGGCAATTGATCCTGAGCTCAACGAGCATTCTTATATTGTGCCCGGGCTTGGCGATGCAGGAGACTTAGCTTATGGCGAAAAATTATAAAAACAAATAGAGCGGTTCAAATGCTGAATCGCTCTGTTTTTTTAATTTGGTTTTGAAATTTTCTGTTTCTTAGAATTGTCAATCCAAAAACATTCGGGACAAATCTAAAAATCTTCAAATCTTCAAATTTACTAAAGATTTAGTTCCCTGTTCCTTCAATATTTATCACCTTTTCTGGTGTTAAACCACCTCCACTTATTGTAAGCACAGCTGTGTGGTCGCCGATTGCCAAGGGTGAATAGCTAAGTGTAATATTAAAACCGCCCGAAGAATTTGCAGATTCTTTTGTTACTGTAACAGGTGTTACACTAAAATATGAAGCGTTTGTACCGGATAAAACAAGAGTTAAATTTCCTGTCAAGTCGGTAGTTTTAATATTAAGCGTTTTTGATTTTGTTTTGCCAACTTTTGTAGCGGTGAAAGTGGTAACATTGTTAATCGTTCCAAGTTTTATGTAGGGTGCATTTGGATCAATAGGTTCAACATAACCTCCCATTAGTTGAAAAGTTATTTTATCGGCAGTTTTTGTAATTTCAGTTATCGGACGATTAATGTTAGTTCCAGACCATGTAGTTGGAGTGAATGATCCACTTGTAAACGCCGATCCTGGTGTTGTTGATGAACCACTCAACGGTTGCAGGTAAACGCGCATGTGCGAAGATGATGTTTGTGAAGTTCCCGTGTAATTATTCGGACTATTGTTGTACCAGGCAGTCTGGTCAAAATCAATATGCCAAATCAACATTCCCTCGCCGGGTAAATATGCATCCCATCCTGTTTTTTTTCTGTACTCAACCATAAAAAATTCTTTGGGACTTGGATTAGCTCCCAACAAATTATGAGTGGTAGCCGATAAAAGATACGATTGTTTTTCTTTATTTGCAGGAGGAGTTAAACCTTGATATAAGGGTAATAGTTCAAGGTTCGAGGGTGAGCTAACCTGCTGTGGAGATAACCAACCTAAATAAAACCTGTCATAAGCAGAATAAGTTGGCGGAGTTCTTCCAAGATTTAAATAAGGTCCCATATCCATTACACTCCAGTAATCAAGTGTGCTTTTATCCGGATCATCAGTATGATAATAATCGGGTAAATCTAAAACATGTCCGAATTCGTGCACGAAAGTGCCTATTCCGCACATATTCGTGCCGGTACTTCCACGTAATTCCGATGAACAGGCATAGTCAAAAATAATTTTATTATCACATTTGGTAGTTGTGTTCGGCAAATTCCACCTGTGAGGCCAAATAGTATTTTCCGGCCCATTTTCAGCTTCGTTGTAGCCGGCATAATAAATAAATATATTGTCAACATAACCGTCGTTGTCAGTGTCATATTGTGTAAAGTCCACTCCGGCATTATCAGCAGCTTTACAAGCATCAATAACCATTTGTTGGGGACGAAGATCGTTTCCCTGACTATCATTAGCTCCATAATAAGCATAATTCTGTGGTAGTAATACCGGACCTACCACATCAAATTGTGGATTAAACTGTCCATAACTGGCACTGCGAAAATAATCGCGAGCCGATCCTGTACCTCCGTTAGTGCTGTATCCTTCCTGATTCAACAAATTGGTAAATGAAACTTGAGGATTACTTACAACGAATGCCAAATCCTGAAAATTTACAAGAATAATCAATGATTTGGGAGTCCCCGAACACGGATATACTTTCTGAATTTCGGTTGTAAGAGTTTGCGCAGGTGCTTTTCTATAGGACGTTTTTGCTTTCTGCAACAATGCATTAACATCTGGCTTTGCGATTGACTCCAAAAGTTTTATATCTTGTTGACTTCTTTTTTGTACGTCTTTTGCCTTAATATTTGTTGCTACAATTTCACCTGTGTTATCAATAAGGGCTATATTATAATATCCGGCAGCACTTTGTTTGATCAAATATCCATCCTCGGTGGTTCGAAAACTTCTGAACTCATCGCCATATAACCGTATGGTTAATGTTGAGCCATCGGGTTGGGTTATGTTTACAGGATAAGGATAAGCTCTTACAGCATTAACCTGTTGGAATCCAATTAAGAAAAAAAGAAAAAAAACTACTGACTTGATTCTCTGTTTTGTCATACCGGAAATTTAATATTTATGTTCAATTTTATATGAAATTATTTGAATTTTCAAAAGCTTGCAAAGATACTAATTTTTCTGTTTTAGCAAATTTGTTATTAATAAATATGTCACAATAGATTTCAAGAAAGCGCCATATTGTCATGCACCAAAAGATACCATTAAAATTTATTATATCATTATATTTTAGCCTTTTATCTTCTTAAATTTGTAAAACTCCAAATATAAACAATCTTTAAACCCAAAAGAATGCTTTACAAAACAAGTCATATTGTCTGATTTTCTAATTGGTATTTAATTTGCAAGCTTGATATCAGAATCAAAAAAAAATAAAATGTCAAACTAAATTATAGGAGGAATTAATCATGTTACTTGCAAGAAATTCAAATCTGTTTCCATCGTTTTTCGATCGTTTTTTTGATGGAGAAGCGTTCGATTGGGCAAACCGCAACTTTTCGAACACTAACACCACTTTACCTTCGGTAAATATTAAAGAAAATAACGATGCTTTTACAGTAGAACTTGCTGCACCCGGTTTTGAAAAAAGTGATTTCAAAATCGAACTGAACAACAATTTGCTTACAATTTCTTCCGAAAAGAAAGTAGAAAACGAAACAAAAGAAGGTGAATACTTCACAAAACGTGAATTCAGCTATCAGTCGTTCTCACGTTCGTTTACCTTACCAAATCTTGCCGATGGCGAAAAAATTGAAGCAAATTACGAAAAGGGCATTCTTACTATAGTAATTCCTAAGAAGGAAGAAGCTAAGCCGAAACCTGCCCGCATGATCGAAATTAAATAATGTGCAAACAATTTGAAATGAATAATGTTTATAAGGTCGGTGTACGGCTTTCAACGTACTCCGACTTTTTTCATACTAATAAAAACAAATAATGGAAACTTTTCAGCAAATTATTAATGGCGACAAACCAGTTTTGGTTGATTTTTATGCTACCTGGTGTGGTCCGTGTAAAACAATGAGCCCGATTGTAGAGGCTGTGGGCAAAGAAATGAGTGGTCAAATTCGCGTTTTGAAAGTCGATGTTGATAAAAATCAAGCAGTGGCCAATGCTTTTCAGATTCAGGCAGTTCCGACTTTCATCGTTTTCAAAAACGGTAAAATCCTATGGAAACAACCCGGTCGAATTGACAAAATGAGTTTAAAACAAAAAATGATGAGTTTTTTATAGTTTTATAGATAGAAAACTTCAAATCCAATAAAAATTTTTCTCCGGTAATTTTTAAACTTATCGGAGTTTTATATGTTTAAAATTTTATAAATTCAGGAAATATCATTTTCTTTGCAGGATATTCATACAACAATTAATTCAAAACCATCTTATTAAATTTCTAAACATGAAACATTTTTTTAAATATGTTTTAGCAACCATTACGGGTGTACTCATTCTTTGGTTGCTGGGAATAATACTGTTTTTCAGTATTATCGGTACATTATCAAAAAGTGAAAAAAGCAGTGTTACACTTAAACCAAACTCTGTTTATCAACTCGATCTGAAAGGAACGCTTGTGGACCGTTCAGAAGAAAATCCTTTCTTACTTATGGCAAGCGCTTTCGGAGGTGAAGAAAATCCTGTTTTAGGACTTGATGATATTCTTGCAAATATCGACAAGGCAAAAAACGACCCGAATATTAAAGGTATTTACCTCAAAGGCGGTGAACTTATTGGCGGCTGGGCTTCTATCAAGGAAATTCGCGATGCACTCGTTGATTTTAAAAAGACGAACAAATTTATCGTTGCTTATGCCGATAATTATATGCAGTCGAATTATTATCTTGCATCAGTTGCAGATAAGATATTACTGAATCCGGAAGGCTTATTTGATTTTCGAGGATTGTCATCTGAACTGGTTTTTATCAAAAACACTCTCGATAAACTGGGAATACAAATGCAAATTGTAAAGGTAGGCACCTACAAATCGGCAGTTGAACCGCTGATAAATACAAAAATGAGTGATGCAAACCGTGAACAGGTAAGCGTTTACCTGAATTCACTATGGAAAACCGCACTTAACGACATGGCTGCAAGCCGTAAAATTCCGTCGGATTCATTGAATGCGCTTGCCGATAAAATGCTTATGTTCAGAGATGCCAACGAAGCAGTTAAAGCCGGACTTGTTGATACCTTGGTTTATGTAAATGAAGCGGACAGCATTCTTAAGAAATTTATTGGCAATGGTTTCGACAAGAAACTGCTGGTAAAACACTCAAAAATGAATAATGTACCTGACAAAAAGAAATTTCAGAAAGATAAAGTTGCAGTTATTTATGCCGTTGGAGGAATTGACGATGGCGACTCGGAAGGTATAGTTTCAGAAAAACTGATAAAAACCATCGATGAAGTGGCTGAAGATAAAATGGTGAAAGCAGTAGTATTTCGAGTAAGTTCGCCCGGCGGCAGCGCTTACGGCTCAGAACAAATCTGGCACGCCCTTACAAATCTGAAAAAACAAAAACCTTTGGTTGTTTCCATGGGCGATTATGCTGCCTCAGGTGGTTATTACATTTCGTGTATGGCCGATCAGATTATTGCACAACCGAATACAATCACCGGTTCAATCGGAATTTTTGGAGTGATTCCCGACTTAAGCGGACTGAACAACAAAATCGGGCTAACTTACGATGGTGTGAAAACAAATAAAATGAGCGATGCAATTTCATTGAATCGACCTTTCAGACCTGAAGAACGTGAACTGATGCAAAGTTATGTTGACAGAGGATATGAACTTTTTGTGAAACGTTGTGCCGATGGACGTGGAAAAAAAGTTGACGAAATTAAAGCAATTGCCGAAGGTCGGGTTTGGACAGGCGAAGATGCTTTGAAGATTGGTTTGGTTGACAAAATCGGTGGATTGGATGAAGCAATAAGTATTGCCGCCGAAAGAGCTAATCTAAAAAATTATATGGTGAAAGATTTTCCTGAGAAAGAAGATTTTGCTACAAAATTGATGAAAAGTTTTGGCGAAGACATGGAAACTAAATTTGTTAAAGCACGCTTAGGTGAAAATTATCGCCTTTTCAAATACCTAAAAGATGTAGAAAAACTAAACGGTATTCAGGCACGTTTACCTTACGAAATTATTATTAAGTAGTTACAAGCATTTAGTTACAAGTTACAAGCATTTAGTTACAAGTTACAAGCATTTAGTTACAAGTTACGAGAATTTAGTCACAAGTTACGAGAATTTAGTTACAAGTTACGAGAATTATTATCTGAGAGTTAATTAAAATTATATCATTAAATACTTACAAATTCTTAAGTAGCGGACTTATCGTGTAAAAAAACTGACCGGGAAATTATTTCTCCGGTCAGTTTTTTTATGATTTTATCTCAAATTAATTTCCTTAACTTGTTACAAACTATCACCAAAATCTTCCTTAAATTTGGCGATAAGTTTTTGTGGCCAGTCGTTAACCGGTTCCAAACCTCCCATAAAGAAGCGCAATACAGGTGGTTCATAAACAAATTTCAATCCTCCGATAAGCTTACGATTGTCGTACAACCATGTTAGACGGTCTTCAACAAATTTGATTTGTGAGAGTGTAAATACACGACGAGGTACAGCCAAACGGAGTAATTCCATATCGGCATAAGTTTCGTTGCCATACTCATCGCGCTGGTTCGAGATTGAGCCGCGCTCCATACCACGAATACCGGAGATAAGGAAAAGAGCTGCTGCAAGTGCTCCTGCAGGATATTGCGTTTGAGGAATATGATCACAAACCTGCATTGCATCAACATGCACTCCCAACACACCTGCGGGTTTGATGACAGGAATACCTTTTTTATCCAACTCATCAACCAAATATTTGATATATGCAGGACTTTGGCTAATCATGGTTTCATCGAGAGTTTCGTATAAACCAATTGCCATAGCTTCAATTTCGCGCACTGACATACCTCCGTACGTAGTAAAACCTTCGTAAAGTGGAACAAGTGCTTCAAGCTCTTTGATAATTTCAGGATTGTCGGTGCACATACCACCACCACGTGAAGAAGAAATTTTTCGGGCTGAGAAATAACACAAATCAGCTAATGAAGTAAATGCGTGAATCACAGTTTTC
>MWCE01000191.1 GCA_002069895.1 Bacteroidetes bacterium ADurb.Bin234
TGAAAAACAAAAAACACCGGAATAATAAAACCGCCCGACTTTTTGCTGTCTGTAAAATATTTCAGGATAAATTCCGCCTTCGGTCGTATTGTCAATGTCAATATCTACAATAGTAGCGTCTGTTCCATTTATATTTAATATAATTTTTGCGTTTAATTCACCCCCAAAAAATTCACGCCATGAAAACTGAAAGCTCAATCTGTCGGTTAAGAGGAACGGCTGAACATAGCATTTCATCTTTTCAACAGCCTGCAAGTCTTTATAACTTCGATAGTTAGTCGATTTATCGAAAACAATAGGATTCGTATATGGAAATAGTAGTTTCATATTGCAAAAATAATAAAAATATTATACCTTTTTTAACAATTTAAAAGTATTTTGTTTTTCTTTCATAACATTGACTTTTACGGCATCTACCTCCTCGGCCAAATATCCCATATATTTCACTCCGTCAATTTCAAAACTTAAATAACCGTAAGGATTTGCATAAATTTGTTTTAATAATTTATGTGTCGCTGGCGATTCTACCTCGAAAACGAACGGTATAAAGATAGGATTTGTGCAAATAAAATCCGTATTTTCGTATTCGCTATTATTCCGTGTAAAATCAGCATTGCGTTCGCTTAAATGAAATTTTAAGACAGGATTGTAATAAAAAAAAGATGCAAGTTCTTTATTATGGTCTCGCAAAATTCTTTTCGGCGTTAATCGCGTGTTAATGGCTTTTACAATTGTAGGTGTGTTTATTGTCGTTCTTAATACACTCCCTTGATATACAGATAATACAAATATCTGATTGTCCCCTTGTTTGCTGTCTTGATAATTATTATAATTAGCATGAATGTATGTTTCGACGTCCATACACCCTCCTTTATACTCGCTTATTAAACTCAATACGTTGTTTTTAAGATTATCGTTCCCGCTTTTAAAAACATTCTTTGTATTAAATTCGTATTGACCGAATATAGCCTCGTCATTCGCCCACCCAACGTGTACATCCGTATATAGCACTTTATCATACGGTTTTACGTTTGGAATTGTAACATTATCGAGCGTAGCCATTTGAGTATTACTTTTAAAGGTGTTTTCTACTTTCGTAAAGCTGATATTATAAACGCCTTCCCTGTATGTTGCAATCATTTTTAAAGCAAACGTCTTATAAAGAAAATCAGTAAGTTTTTCAATTGAAGTTTTTAATATTATCGGAGAAGCGTTATCCCAAGCCATATATTTAGAGCCTCTCAACCCCTGCCCGCTACATAGCATCAAACTCACATCCGCCTCATTTTCAATTTTGCCTTTTAATTCGGATAAATCAATATTTAATGCATATTTATTATTATTTATTTTTGTCAATATTTTATGAATAACTTCGGATGGTCTCATTCCGTAGACCGTACGGTTTACATTCAATTTAAAATTCGGGTTTTTGTATAAAATTTTAAAATTAGAATTCGGTTTGATTATAATCTGCTTCTGCTCATCATACCGTCGCAACTCGCTATCCGATTGAAAGTATGCCATAATATCGGATATTGATATGGCTAAAAAATAACCAGTTGATTTATGTTGATTTAAATATCCGTCAATATAAAAGAAATTATTAAATGTTTCCGGCGTATATTCTGCGTAAGGAGGTAGTATAACGCTCGGCCTCATTGCGCCTTGTGTCGATCCTCCAACTCCATAACCAGTTTGTAAATGTACATTTTCAACAATAGCCTTATAATTTACTTTTTTATTGTATATATAATATTCGATTCTACACGGATAAGTATAATTTATTACCATTTCGAGCGGGGCACCTGAAAGCAGATTTTGAGACGGTCTCCATACGTCATCTCCAAGTACTTCGTTAAATAAAAAAGCCTTTATTTTAAATATCAAAAGGCATTTTTTTATTTTATTTAAAAATCCATTTGTAAGATCCATGCAATTAACCATGTCATTAAAAATAAAAGTACATGCGTTCCTTCCTTTAATTTCAATATATCCGCCATTTATTTTATCTGGAGAATTTATAAAACATTGCTGCTTGGTAACTTGCTCGGCATTGCCTATAACAGGCATTTGAGCTGCTTCTATAAAATATTTAAGCAAATCATTGCCTGTGCCTTTTTTCTTTATTGCTAAATAATTATCAACACCATTTCCGCATGTTACTTGGTATTCCGCATTATCATTTAATCCGAGTTCTTCGTTATATAGATATTCTCCTCCCGTAAATTTTATATCCTCGAAATTATTCATTCCTGTTGGCATAGTTACTATGCCGTTTTGCCAATTAAAAGGAAGTTCAAGCTCCTCGCCTTCTATAACCTCAAATTGCCCTACGTCCGAACTTAAATCGGCTCCATCAACACTCTCTTTTATTTCAAATTCAGTTTCCCAATTATTATCCAGCAAATTAAAAAAACCGCCTTCATAAACTCCGCTTGAAACTGTAGACCCGTTATCAACAAAAGTGCTTAAATTTAATTGTCCTTCATATTCGAGTGTGGTGTTGCCGAAAGCATCAACACTATAAACCTTAACCGTTACAACGGCATTACATCCTTGAGTATATACGATGTTTTTAAGCCATTCGGCATCCTCTTTTATAAACGTAAATTGCGAGGTATAGCTTTTAATAAGACTTGTTTTTTCTTCACGTCCGAATGTAATTCCAAATTCACGCCATTCTGCAATGTCGTGCTTTAATGTCCTGTCATTTAATTTAAATAGCCAATCTCTCATGCCTTAAAATATCCCCCTATTACTTTTGTTATATTTAATTTACTTTGTATGTAAGTAGTTAATTCATCACTTACATTTACGTTTACAGTAGCCTTGTTTTTTATAGCTTTCAGGAGTTCGTTAGTTTCGTTCAAACTCATCGTATTATCCATTTTGTGCATTGGTATTACTTTTGCCCCAACCGGAAAATCTTTTATCAATGTCGGTTTGTCAATTATAAACGGTTCTCGGTTTTTAATCATTACAATTTCCGGTTCTCCGGCTTCTCCTATCAAAGCCGCTCCCCCTTTATGATAATCCGTTCCCTCGGCATACGGCATTGCTGCCGATGCTTTTTGAAATGCATTCGTAGCGGTAACCATAGCTCCTACAATAGCTGATACATTGGCAATAATTCTAAATGCCTTCAGATATGGGTCTCCTTTATCGTTTATTGCTTCCGCGATAGCTAATCCTTCGTTAACTAACGCTTGCACTAATGCAATCGCCGCTTCAACTCTTATGCGTTGTTTTTCATCTTGAATATTTTGAGCAATGGCGCTTCCCAAAGAGGCAAATCCACCAACCATCTCTTTAAATGCATCCATTCGCTTTTGTTTTATTTGCTCGTTCATTTGCTGTACTTTATTTGTATAATCTTGCTCTGAAATAATCCCATCGGCTTGCATCTGAGAAAGTTTAGCAAAATATTCTTCTTCGCTCATTCCTTGCTTTATGAGTTCTTCTTTGCGTAATTCAAATAATTTTATTTCTTCCAAATGCCATTTTTTCTTAGCTTCATACTTAAGTTTTTCCAATTCCTCTCCTTTAACCCCTGCTTTTATAGCTTCGTTGATTTCAGTTTCATAGCGCAATGTGGCAAATTTTGCCATTTCTTCATATGATCTTTTAATGTAATCATTACTCTTTACGATTGTTTCAAGTTTTTTTGATTCAACATAATCGAGACTTTCCTTTTCTTTTTCTCTATATTCCTCCCTTACTTTTTTCTTTTCCTCTTCGTAATATTTGTTTATTAACGCCGATTGTGCCGGGTATTTCAATAAGTCGGCTTGCCTTTGCTCTTCCAAACGCTTTAAGTCCGCCCTTACCTTATCAATTGCGTCTTTCTTTTCATATTCAAGTTTATAAAGCTCTTCATTCAATTTTTTAACATAATTCTTTTCATCTTCAATCCTTTTTTTCGCTTCGTCTTGTGC